>NZ_JBSFGK010000047.1:9037-61318 GCF_053596495.1 Kitasatospora sp. NPDC001683 | reverse complement strand
ACACCCGCAGGAGGCACTCCGCGCTGAACTACCTCAGCCCGATCGAGTTCGAACAACGATCAGTTACGCTGGCACTCGCCGCATAGCACTGGTGTCCACACCTCGGGGGGAGCCCCCCTCGTCGATGCCCAGCACCCGCGGGACGACCCGGGCGGGCAGGCTGATGCGCATCAAGCAGTTCAGCACGCCCGCCCAGGTCAGCACGTGGTGCAGCACGCCCAGCAGGCGGGCCCCGGCCGACCCGGCCAGTGCCACGGCGACCGCGTCGACCACCTTCTGCAGAGCAGGAGTGGGACGCTGGTAACGCCGGGTCAGCCCGTCGATCTGCTCGGCGAAGGTGACCTTCTCGCAGGCTGGGTTCTCGCAGTACAGGCGGCGCACCGATAAGTCGATCACGACCGCCCGACCGCCCACCGCCTCGTCTGCGACATGCCGCTCGTATCGAGAGTGCACCCAGTCCGACGACTGCCCGCACAACGGACACGCCGCCGGCAAGTCATCCCTGGTCCGGGCAGTGATCCTCAGTAGATCCCCGCTGGCCTCCACGCGCTCGACTTGCACCGCGGCCAGCTGCGGCAGCAGGTCCCCCACCATGACAACACACCCAGACAGCGTCTCACCGCCAACCGAGCGACACCATAGGCGAGTTGAAGCGATCACCGGTTACGAAAATCTTGTAAGAGCCGAAGACCGTACAGACCCATTCGTCCGCAAGCGCTGCCTCCGAGAGCCTCGAGACCGCGATTCCCTGCTCGTTCGAGTTCACGGCGGGGATGTGAATGCCGACGATCTCCTCGATCGAGCCCCTACCGAAAGCTGCAACGAAGGCCCGGTAGTCGGCAGGGAATGGCGTCCCGTAAACCTTCTCCGCCGCACTCCAGTCGACGGTGTCCCCGCAGGTCGGCCCGATGCACGACAGCAGTTCTCCGATGCCCGCCATGGCGGCAATTGCAACAGACTGATCGTCACTCACGCTACGGCTTCCATTGGGTCGGGGCGTCCTTGCCCATGTTGTGCCATTGTCCGTCCTTCAGGCTGTACATCTCGTTAGCTACGTCCGCATCGAACAGGCTTATCGTGCCGATGTTGCGTACCGAATTGAGGCAGTTCAGCGGCGGTGTTGAGGAGCCTGTTGGCTGCAACAGGTGTTGCACCATCCCTCGCCAGAGTGACGGGTCGGCCGTCGCGCCCTTCAGTTAGCCTTGCGGCGGTGCCAGGCCAGCGGAAGGTAGAGCAGCGTCGAGCCGCCTGCGGCGATGAGGCAGTAGGTCACCGCGGTGGTGCCGTTCTCCGTGTACTGCTGCCACGCCGCCCAGGAGCAGACGGCCGTGAGGCTGAGAGTGATGAGGGACAGGACGAAGCTGCCGCCGGGGATACGGTAGGGCCGCTCGAGTCCCGGCTCGCGTACACGCAGCGCGATGAGTGCGGCGACCTGGAGCAGCAGTGTGATGTTGGTGAGGAAGACGTCCACGATGATCAGGTTGGTGAAGCTGCTCAGGCAGAACAGCGCGTAGATCGCCGAGGAGCCGATGATGGAGGCGACCGGTACCTGGCCGTGAGACCTCCTGGCCAACCACCTCGGGAAGTAGCCGTCCTGCGCCAGGGCGAACGGCAGGCGGGCGTTGGAGGCGAGCAGCGCGGAGAACATCGCCGCCGAGGCGAGCATGCCGCCGACGGTGACGGTGGTCTGCAGCCACGGTCCGGTCAGGGTCTTGGCCACGTCGGAGAATGAGCCGCTGTGCCAGTTCTTCCAGCCGTCTGGGCCGCCCGGCCCGACCGCGAGCGAGGCGAGCGCGGGCAGCAGGTAGCCGACGACTGTGACTACGACCGAGAGGGCGAGCGCCCGGGGCAGGTGCTTGCGCGGGTTGTCGATGTCGCCAGCGAAGGTCGAGACGTCGTCCCAGCCGCTGTAGTTCCACATGGCGAGGAAGAGCCCGGCGCCAAAGGCGTTCCACATCGGCTGATCCGGGCGGCTGGTCAGCTCCGTCACCGGGTTGACGCCGTGGCTGGACAGGTGGACGAAGCCGGCAACGGTCAGCAGCAACAGCGGGGTGAGGCAGACGATCGCAAGAAAGACCGAGGAGCTGCCGACCCTGGCCGTGCCCATGAGGTTGACCAGCGTGAAGACCATGATGACGGCTAGGCAGATGAACCAGTGCAGGTCGAACTGGAAGTGGCCTGCGGTGAACAGCACGTGCTTGCCAGGTTCGGCCCAACGGGCCATGGACTGCAGGTAGGTGGTGAACAGGATCGGGTAGACGGCCATGTCCACGAAGCTGCACAGCCAGCTGAGCATGCCTTGCTGGAAGCCCCAGAAGTTGCCCAGCCCGCGCCGGACCCAGTGATAGGAGCCTCCGTCGACCGGGATTGCCGTGCCGAGTTCGGCACAGACCAAAGCGTGGGGGACGCTGTAGATGAGTGGTGTCACCAGGATCAGCAGCAGAGCCATCCCGGGGCCGGAGGTGGAGAACAGGCCTTCGATGCCATAGGCCCCGCCGGAGACGCTGAAGAAGATGAGCGCCACGAGGGCTGTCGGCTTCACCTTCCGGGGCGGGGACATTGCTGTCTGGGGCAGGGCGAACGACTGCTCCGCCGAAGGGGTTCCGGCGGTGGCAGTGGCGTTCGGGGACATTTCTCACCTAGTTCTGGCGGACGACGTGCGAGAGGTGGGACGGCCGTCTCTGCGTCGCTGCCGGGTCGGCACATCGGTGGGGTTGTCTTGTCTGTAGGTGTCACGGCCAGCGAACGAAGATCGCTTCCCATGATCGGGGCTGGGCGATGGATCCGGAACGATGTCGCCGAGGCCGACGGGTCGGTTGATCGGTCAGCGCCGGATGCGTCCGGGCTCGGGTGGTCAAGCGGTACGGCGGTAGGCGGTGATGGAGACCTTGACTGGGCCGTCGTCCGAGGCGGTGGCGAGCGTGCGGATGATGGCGATGTCCTGGCCGCCGTGGGAGCGGACGCAGAAGCTGCGGTCGACACGCAGGGTGGTGAAGGGCAAGGCGGAGGTGGGCTTGGTGTCGATGCCCGTGAGGCAGTCGGGGAGCGTGAGGGGGCCGGTCGGGGCGATGTAGGCGTCGTTGTCCTCGGCGATGTAGAAGGCGCCCGCCTGGCGGGCCAGGTACCAGCTGGAGGTGTCCTGGGTGACTTTTCCGGCTCTGAGGTCGAACTCGTGGTCGCGGTCGGGAGAGGTGAGTTCGAGGTTGGTGTAGGCGGCGGTGTAGCCGGAGGCGGCGGTCTGCTGCGGGGACACGGAGGAAGGGGCGGGGGCGGGTGCGGTGGCGGGCGGGAGGTCTGCGGTGGCAGCTGCGGGCTGTTCGGTGGAGTCGTCGAAGTACTCGAAGTAGTCGAGCAGGAAGAAGGCCGCCGCGGCGCCGATGAGCAGGGCCGTGGCCGTCAGGAGCCCCGTGCGGACGCCCCGGGTGCCCTCGCGCCGGCGGCGGCTGGCGCGGGCAGGTTCCGGGCGGGCCGGCTCCGCCGCTCGGCGGGTGGGTGCGGGGGCGGGCAGGACGGGTGCGGCCGCGGCGCCTGCCGGGTCGAGGACGGTGGCAGGCGGTGCGGGCGTGGCCGGAAGGGCGGTGTGACGGTTCAGCTCGCTGCTGACCTGCGGGGGCAGCCAGCCGTCGGTGAAGCGCAGTTCGCCGCCGGTGGCGAGATGGCGGCGGGCGGCCTCGATCAGCCAGGCGGTGCCCGGCCGGTCCTCGGGGTTCTTGGCCAGGCAGTGCCGGACGAGGTCGTGCAGTCCGTGCGGAAGAGCGGACAGGTCGGGCTCCTCGTGGACCGCCCGGTAGAGCGAGACCTGTTCGGGCCCGTCACCGAAAGGGGCCCTGCCGGAGGCGATGAAGGTGCTCAGGGCACCGAGGGCGAAGACGTCGGTGGCCGGGGTGGCGGGCAGACCGAGGGCCTGTTCGGGGGCCATGAAGCCGGGTGAGCCGATGCGCAGGCCGGTGCCGGTGAGCGGGCTGGCGTCGGCGGCGCGGGCGATGCCGAAGTCGATGACGCGGGGGCCGTCGGCGGCGACGAGGACGTTGCCGGGCTTGAGGTCGCGGTGGACGACGCCTGCGGCGTGGATCGCCTGCAGGGCCTCGGCGATGCCTGCGAGCAGGAGCAGGACGGTGCGTTCGGGCAGCGGGCCGTAACGGCGGACGACCTGGTGGAGGGAGGGACCGGGCACGAAGGTGGTGGCGAGCCAGGGGACGGCGGCGTCGGTGCCCGCGTCGACGACCTGGGCGGTGTAGAGGCCGTGGATGCGCCGGGCGCTGGCGACTTCCTGGGCGAAACGGTGCCGGAACTCGGGGTCCTCGGCGAGTTCGGGCCGGACCACCTTGAGCGCGACGGGGCGCCCGCCGGGGGTGTAGGCCAGGTAGACGCGGCCCATCCCGCCCGCGCCGAGCCGCGCGCACAGGCGGTAGCCGCCGACCTCGCGGGGGTCCTCGGGGGACAGCGCCTCGTAGGCGGAGAACGGCTGGGCGCCGTAGGGCTGTGCGGTCATGCTGGCTCCCAGCGGGTCGTGCGGGGTACGGGGCGCGGTGGAACGGGTGCGGCGGCAGTGGCGCCCCGGGTCTATGCCAGCGTCCGGAATCGCAGCGGATCATATCCGGCCGCGGTTGCTGTCAGCGCCCGGCCCGTTCGACCGATCGCGTAGGCGCGGCTGGCCCCAGGGGCAGGCAAGCTGCGGTGTTCGGGTCCGAGCACGCCCCCGCCGGTGCGTTCGGGGGTAAGCACCGACGGGGGCCGCCGTCCCGCGGGCGGGGGGTCGCCCGGCGGGGTCCTGGTGGACGAAATCCCGGGTTGTCTCCGCCGTCCGCGCACGGCGGGAACACCCCAAGGTTCCGTCGTGGGGACGGCGGGTTCAGCCGGCGATCTCCTTGGCCGCGCGGATTCCCGACAGGTAGGCGCCGTGGACGGTGGCGAAGTCGCCCTTGTCCGTGGCCTCGCCGGCGAAGTGCACACGACCGTCGACGGCGGCCGCGAGCTGGTCGCGCATGGCCGGCGTGGAGCCGAGCTTGTTGAACGAGTACGAGCCCAGCGCGTACGGGTCGGACGCCCAGCGGGTGATCTGATAGTCGAGCGGCGCGGGGATGCCGCTGCCGTACATGGTCCTGAGCGTGGCCATCGCGCTGTCCACGACTTGGCCGTCGCTCCAGCCCTCGATAATGCGGCCGAAGTCGGCGGCATTGAAACCGAGCAGGACCGGCTTGCCGGTGGGGCGGGTGACGTTGATCCACTGCGTCCACTGGCCGTACCTGTCGACACGCGGCACGTAGCCCAGCCAGTCGGTGTCCGCCCAGAACACGGTGGGGAAGCGCAGGTAGCACTTGTTGAGCACTCCCACACCGAGCTTGCTGACGGCGGCGAGCTTGTCGTCGGGCAGGCCCGGCCCGAACTTCACCGCGCCAGCCTGGAGCACTCCCAGCGGCAGGGTCACCAGCACCCGGTCGGCCTGGAACACACCCTTGTCGGTGGTGACCGTGACACCACCGGAGTTCCAGTCGATGTTCTTGACCACCTGCCCGGTGCGAACGGACAGCCCGGCCGCGAGCAGATCGGTGATCTGGTGGTACCCCTGCGGGAACAACACGTCCTTGCCCTTGACCTTGTTGTCCTCGTCGAAGTGCAAACCCGACATCTGCTCCACGCTGCCGGAGTACTCGTGCTCGTAATCGTTCAGGTCCCAGTTGAGCAGCGCCCTGTCCTGGTCCGACAACGAGGACCAGCCGACCGCGGCCTCCACCACGCTGCGTACCGACGCGTCCTTGTCCCCCTCGTCCTGGAACGAGGTCAGCGCGTCGGCGGCCTTCTTCCGCCAGCTCTCCAGCGCCTTGGCCTGCGCGTCACTCAACTTGCCGCCGTCGGCGGAGTAGTCGGTAGTGCTTTCCAGGTCCGTCACGACCGTCTTCGCGTTCGCCTTCGCGGCCAGCGCGGCGATCGGGTTCTTCTCGATGCCATGGATCCACGAAGCGCCCAGATCGAGCGGCGTGTCCGCCCACTGCTGGCTGGTCCAGATGCGGCCACCGACCCGGTCGCGCGCTTCGAGCACCGACACATCGTGGCCCTTGTCGGCCAGGTAGCGGGCGGCGCCCAGGCCACTGATCCCAGCTCCCACGACGATCACCTTCTGGCGCCCGGACGGGCTGGGCGAGCCGTCCTCGCCTCCGTTGTCCCCGCTGTCGTCGCAGGCGGACAGGGAGGCAAGAAGGGCGAGACTGGGCAGGCCCAGACCCACGCTCCGCAGGAAGCGTCGGCGATGCATCGTCATGGCTGGTAACCGATCTTCGATCTGACACGGGCTGATCCGAGGATGCGGATGAACGCTTCGTTGCGCTCGCCGCACCGCCCGTGATGGGAAGAAGCCGCTTGGACTCCAGGGCACCCCGTCCGGTCGGGGACCGCCTCGTGCACGGCGATGCCGCTTCCGCGGGCACACGCGATGCGGAGCCGCGGATCAGAGCGATCCCGGCCCTTACGTACAATGAGGCTGATACAGAGCAGATTACTTAGATACATCGATGTGTCAATAGAGGCATTGGGGGTTTGGGCGCGACCATGCGTACCGACGCGACAGAAGTGCTGGAGTCGGCGATCCCGATCCTCGCCAAGGACCGGGCGGCCTCGATGCAGTCCATCGCCACACGCTCGGGCATCAGCCGGGCGACCCTGGTCCGCCTCTTCCCCACCCGCCAGCACCTGGTACAGGCGATGGCCCAGAAGATCCTCGACGACTGCGACCGGATCCTGACACGGGCCGAGGCCGACACGGCCGCCATGGAACACGTCCTGACCGCACTCGTCGCCGACTACCCGCCGTTCGCCCAGCTGTGGAACCTCGTCTACGTCGAACCCGACGTCCTGGGCATCCCCGAGGCCAGCGCACGCGCAGAGACGATCTTCACCCGGACCGTCGAGCTCATCCAACGCGGCCAGGACGCCGGACTACTGCGTAAGGACATGCCCGCCACCTGGCTGGCCTCGACATTCTGCGGCCTGGCCGAGACCGCCTGGGAACTTACTCTCGAAGGGCACATGGGCCAACGCCAGGCTCCCGACTTCATCGCCACGATCCTGCTGCGTGGCGCGGCTGCCTGAAGCGCCAGGCCGTGCGGTGGATGGCCCAGTCCCGGCTGTGTGGGTGCCGATAAATCATCCGGCGTGGTCACGCGGCATGTTGGTATTCGTGGAGGGTTCCGCCCAGTCGGTCTCGCCGACGGACCACCAGACGTCTGATCTGTGCTGGTTCGTTGATCGGTTCGGGTAGCGGGCGGAGTGGCGCGGCTTGCTTCAGGGTTCGGTGCGGCCGGTGCTCGTTGTAGAAGGTCTCGAACTCGCGCAACGCGTGGAGGAGATGGCGCTGGTTCCGGATCAAGGTGCGGTCCAGCAGCTCGCGTCGGCAGGTCTGTATCCAGCGCTCCATGACGGAGTTCATCCGCGGTATCCGGATGCCGGTGGCCACGACGCTCGGGCCGGCGTGGGCCATCAGGGCGTCGAAGGAGGCCGTGAACTTCGAGTCGCGGTCCCGGATCAAGAACCTGGCCTTGTTACCCGCGTCCTCGAGGTCCATGAGCAGGCTGCGTCCGAGCTGCACGACCCTCCCCCAGCCTCCGGCCGGGAGGTGCCCCCATCGCGGTGGGGTGTGCGGTGGCGCCGAGGATCCGGACGCGCCGGGTGCCGTGCTCGTACAGGCAGGCTCCGGCCAGGGTACGGGTCTCGAAGAGGTCGCAGGCGAGCAGGGCCTCGGCCTGGCCGCGCAGGAAGTCGGCCCAGGTCGCGCCCTGCCGCTCGGGCGCTGGTGGGATGCCGTGCTCGCGGAGGATCTCCCAGACGGTGGAGGCGGCGACCTTGATACCGAGGGCCGCGAGTTCACCGTGGCTCCGGCGATAGCCCCACGAGGCGTTCTCGCGCGCGAGGCGCGGGACAAGGGCGCGGATCGACCGGACCGTGGGCGGGCGTCCACGGCGCTTGGGCACGCAGGTGGTGGAGTGGTGCCGCTTGAGCAGGTCGCGGTGCCAGCGCAGGATCGTGTCCGGGCGGACCAGGAGCAGAACGTGCCGCAGCTTTCCCACCGGGAGGCGGTGGAGCAGACCGGCAAGGACGACACGGTCGGTGTCGGTGAACCAGGGCTTGCCGACCTGGCATAGCAGGACCAGCAGTTGGTGCCGCAGCGCCAGGATCTCGATGTCCTTCTCCCGAATGCCCATCAGCAGCAGCCGCAGCAGCGCGAAGCTGATCGTTGTTCGAACTCGATCGGGCAGACCGCCCGCGCTGCGCAGCCATGACGCCAAGGTGGTGGAGCCCTGGCGGTACCGCAGAAGTCCGGCAAGCGCACGAAGGGGCGCAGCGCTGAGGCTGCTTCCGGGCCTGGTGAGAGCTGGTCCGGGGAGGGTGGGACGGGCGGCGCGGGGGCGTTCACGCTGCCGGTTCGGTTCCAGGCGCCGGTGGACGAGAACGTGCTGGCGTTGTTCATCGCCTCGCGGGTGATGACGGGTGAGAATCCACCTGGTCGTCCCACGGGCCGGGGCGCTGGGTGATCCGGTCGCGCCCTTGGACCGAACCGGCTAAATGCACGGCGACCCCGATAGGTGTGATCGTCCGGGGTGGGAGAAGGACTGCTGCGCGATGCGTCTTCAGGCGCGCGTCGCCAGCGGGTAGCGGAGGTGTGGCATGGCGAAGACGGCGTTCGGCCGACGGCCCCGGACTCTGGGCGGCCGTTTGCTGGCGGGGCTCGCGGGCGCGGCCGTCATCGCGGCCGGCACGGTGAGTGCACCCGTGTCCACCGCCCGGGCCGACGACGATCCCCCAACCTGTGCCCCGTCGCCCACGCCACCGTTCTTCATGGACGAGGCCCAGCAGCCACCCCTCGCCGAGATGGACGGGCCTGACCACTACACGGTCACGGCAGCAGTCCACTACACCCATCGATTCGCCAGCTCCTGGCCACCGGTGAAAACGCTGGCATACAGCACGGCCAATGCCTCGACGGACTACTCCGGCCCCGAGATCGTGACCCGAGAAGGCCACCCCGTCGACGTGAAAATCGTCAACGCCCTGCCCCCGGCCGGGACCCCCATCTTCCCGTTCGGCCAGCCGAACAACGACAACCCCGCCAACCTCCACCATCACGGCGGCCTGCAACCCGCGCCCAGCGACGGGGTGCCCGCCCCACTGGGAGTGGAACTGCCGCCCGGCGACTCCTACACCAACCACTATCCGAACGACCAGGCCGCGGCGCCCCTCTTTTACCACACCCACACCGACAAACTCACCGGCTACCAGGCGTACCCCGGGCTGGTCGGATTCTCCCCGCACACCGACGAGCGGGAACGACACTTCGGCCTGCCCAGCGGAGAGTTCTCCAAGGAATACGAACTGCAGGACAAGTCGTTCGCCCCTGCCACCAAGCAGCTGTGCTACACCAACTTCGGAGACCTCCCGGTCATCAACGGCACGATCGCACCCAAGCAGCAGGTCGAACCCAGGCGCTACCTCTTCACCCTGCTGAACTCTTCAGCCAACCGCTTCTACCACCTGAGCCTGCGCCAGGTCGGCGGACACCGGGGAAACCACCACGGCCTACCGCCGCGCATGACCGTGGTGGCCAGCGACGACGGCTACCTGCACCACCCCGCCCAAGTCGACGACCTCCTCATCGCCCCCGGCGAGCGGTACCGCGTCGTCATCGACTTCACCGGCCACCACACGCAGCAATGGGTCCTGGCCAACGACGCCCCCGCCCCCTACCCAGGCCCCAACACCGCACCACGCATCCCCCAACTGATGCGGTTCGACATCGGCACGGACGTCACCTCCCCGGACCACTCCCGCATCCCGGGCACCCTTGACGAGACCAACAACCGCGAGCCCCTGTCCGCCAAACTACGTGAGGCCCGCCTGCGCACCGTCCAGGCCGGCGTGGGGGACGTGCCCGGCGCTCCGCAACTCGGCGACAAGGACCGGCTCCTGAACTACGAAGACCCGCCCACCGAGACACCACAGCTCAACTCCTGGGAGGTGTGGGCCATCCGTAACCACGGTGCCAACGCCCACCCCATCCACCTCCACCTCCTGGAGATGCAGCTCGTCGGGCGCTGGCATGTCGGGCAGTGGGACGACAACGGAAAGCCCGTGCCCTCCTCGATCGGGCCGTTCGAGCCCGCACCCGCCTACGAGTCCGGCCCCAAAGACGTGTTCATCGCCCCGCCGGACTACATCACCGCCTGGGTCGGCAAGTTCACCGTCCCCGGAACAGCCGTGTGGCACTGCCACATCCTCCCGCACGAGGACGGCACCACGACCAACGGCAAGATCGAGATGATGCGCCCCCTCGTCATCGGATCCGAACCACAGACCCAGCTACCGCGCGTCGGAACACTGGAGCGACTCGACCGACTCGTGCGCCAACCATGAGTGACGCCCTATATCGTCAGGAGACGTCGAGGGAGACGTCGTTGCCAGGGGAAGGAGGGCAACCGAGGTGGACGGCCTTCTCGACGAGTTCCAGCGGGGAGCCCTCTTCCCCCCGATAGTGCCCCGGCACGTCCAGCACGGGCGCAGCGCGGGCCTTCTCCAGGCGCTTGCGGGCCTTGGCGGCGGCCTTCTCCTGGCGTTCCTCGTGCTTCTGGCGATAGGACCAGCAGCGTCGCCAGGGCGGCGGGTCCACTGGCCGTGGAGCCCGTACTCCCAGGTGCTCTCCTCCTTCGGAACCTGGCCGCAGTCGGCACAGGCCAGGGAGTCCATCAGCTCCTGGTGGGCCTTCTGCTGCTCGTCCTCGCGGACGGCCCGGCGCTGGTCGTAGGCAGCGCGGTTGTCCGGGCTGTCCAACGTCTCGACCAGGGAGTGCCGGCCCGAGCGGTACCGGGCCGCGAGCTCTGGTCGGCATCCGGCGTTCAGGCCGTCGAGGACTTCCCCGACGGCCTGCTCCGTCACGTGCGCCGGGGCGGTCAGCCGAAGTGGCGGACGAAGACCTGCGACTTGCCGTTGGCGTCGCCGGGCACGATGCCGCCGGCCGCGGACTGGAAGACCACGTCCCGTCCGTCGGCGCTGACCGCGTGGACGCCGGCCGAGGCGGGCTGGTCCGAGACGGTCCTGTCGGTGTCCGTGCGCAGGTCGCGCAGAACCAGCGACGCCCCGGTCGTGTTCTTGGGGGCGTACAGCAGGTAGCGGCCCCAGGTCGCTGAAACGGCCCCTGATTGTGCACCGGCGTCGGGTCAGGGGCGCGAGAAGGCGGAAGCCGCCGGTTCGAGGCGAAGATGATCACTCAACGTGCCCTGCCATCGCGTCGCGGCCGCGGATCAACGTCACATCTTGGCAGAATGCACAGGTGCAGCCCCTGCCGGTTCCCTGCCCGCCCACCTCACCCTGGCCATCCTCACCGAGGCGGGCTGGGACAAGGTCGTCGCCACCGCCCCGGGCCACGTCGAGGAGGTCCGCCGCCTCGTCCTCGACCCGCTCACCCAGGCCCAGCAGCGCACCCTGCGCGCCATCGGCCAGCGCGTCAACCAGGCCGTCGACCCCACCGGCGCCTACCGCCTGGACTGACGATGCGTCCCACCCCCCGCTCCGCCCCCGCCGCGGAAGGCTCACCGTGCCCTCGATACTCCATCCCGCCGTGCCCGCCGGCGCGTACGACGAGTTCCTGCCCGGCGCCCTGCGCCGGGCCCGCGACCAGCGCGACTGGACCCCCGCCGACGGCCCCCTGCCCGCGCTCTACGTCAGCCACGGCGCCCCGCCCCTGCTCGACGACGGCCCCTGGCTGCGCCAGCTCCTCGACTGGGCCCAGAACCTGCCCAGACCCAAGGCCGTCCTGATCGTCTCCGCCCACTGGGAGCACGCGCCGCTGTCCCTGTCCGCGCCCGCCGCGCACACCCCGCTGGTCTACGACTTCGCCGGGTTCCACCCCCGCTACCGCCAGGTGCGCTACGACACCCCCGACGCGAGCGCGCTGGCCCGGCGGGTGGCGGCGATGATGCCGCACGACGAGCCCGTCCACCAGCATCCGCGCCGCGGCCTGGACCACGGCGCCTGGCTCCCGCTGATGGCCATGTTCCCGCTCGCGGACATTCCCGTCCTGCAGCTGTCCATGCCGACCCACGACCCCGCCCGACTGCTGGACCTCGGCGCCCGCCTGGCACCCCTGCGCGAGGAGGGCATCCTCGTCATCGGCTCCGGCTTCATGACCCACGGCCTCCACGCGATTACCCCCGACATGCTCTTCAAGGGCGCCGTGCCAGCCTGGTCCTCCGAGTTCGACGCCTGGGCCGCCGAGGCGTTGGCGCGCGGCGACGTCGAAGAACTCGCCGCCTGGCGCGACCGCGCACCCGGCATGCCCCACGCCCACCCCACCCCCGACCACTACACCCCGCTGTTCATCACCCTCGGCGCCGGCGGCGGCCCAGAACGACCCGTCACCACCGCCATCGACGGCTACGTCCTCGGCTTCGCCAAACGCTCCTTCCAGACCACCTGACCCCCAGCGGCAGAACCGCGCGCGGAAAGATCACGCAACCCCGGGATCCGCCAACCTGGCCGCAGGCGCGGTCCCGGGTCATCCGTCAGACCGGACGGACGTCAGGGGAAGACAGGACCGAGGAGCCGGCCCTCGGACCGGCGGATGCCACGCTGCAGTGAAGCGGCCCGACGACCCTATCTATGCGCGGCTCCTGCGCCGCGCACCCGTGGCATGGGTCAGCTGCCGGCCCTCTCAACGGCGCGCAGGGCCTCCACGAGCGCGGTCTGCCGCTCGGTCAGCTTCCCTCGACGCGGGCCCCGCCTGGCCGGGGCGTGCGCGGCCACCACCGTGGCGGCTGCGGCCACCCCGGCTCCATAGCGAGGTCAGGTCTCCAACGGCACCTCGGCGTAATCAGCCTCCTGCCCGGCTCCTTCGCCGGCCCGTCTGAAGCAACGCGGCCGGCAGGCTTCACGGTGTCCGGCAGCTGGCCGTTCCCGGCAGTGCCGGCCGCTGCAAGGCCGAATCAGCGAGAGCACCGGACAGGTCGTCCGGTGCTCCCGCGCACGGTCTCGGAAGCGAGGGCAGCGTGTGCCGGCCGTCGGGATCGGTGCGGCGAGCGGCTCGTTCGAATCCCACCCGGCGGCCGCCGCCAAGGCGGCGGAAGCGGCCACCGCGAACCCCGGGCAGCTCGGGGACCCGGCCTCGGCCACCAAGGCGGCGGGAGCGGCCACCCGAGGCACGACCGCAGGCCCGCACACGACGACGGCAACCACGTCCCGCTGACGGCCGTTCCCAAGAGCGATCCGGCCAAGGGACTGGTGTACACCGGGCTGGTCGTCGCGCCGGCCAACGATCCCTGCGCGGGCGAGCTCAAGAGCGCGGACGGCCTGTGCACCCACGGACCCGATGCCGCTCCCGACGGCGTGGACATCCACAAGAGCGTCCCGCCGGTCGTGCCCGCCACCGCGCCGACCCCCGGCCCCACCGGCGGATCGAGCCCGTCGCCCGCAACCACCGATCTGCCGCAGGGCACGGCGGCCTGGGACATCAGGACCCTCCCCGGCCAGGGCGGCTCCACACCGAGCCCGTCGAAGACACCCACCGGCACGGGCAGCCCCACACCGAGCCCGTCGAAGACACCCACCGGCACCGAGGTGGTCTGCGACGGCGACGGCACCACCGGCAACCGGGTGCAGGTCCTCTACGTCCACGGCCCGGACCACGACCGGTTCGCCGACTACCGGGACTCGATCAAGCACTGGGCGGCGGACGTGGACGTCATCTACCGCGCGAGCGCCGAACAGACCGGCGGCAACCGGCACGTCCGGTACGTCACCGACTCGAACTGCACGGCCAGTGTGCTCGACGTCGAGGTCTCGGCGGCGGCACTGGGCAACTGGAGCGCGGCCAACGGTGAGGTGGTGGACAAGGGGTTCAACCGCCGCGACCGCAAGTACATGATGTTCACCGACGCCCAGGTGTACTGCGGCCTCGGCAGCTTCGCCAACGACGACCGGGCCGGCCAGGACAACCCGAGCAACTTCGGCCCCTCGTACGCGCGCATCGACTCCGGCTGCTGGGGCGCCCACGCCGCGGCACACGAACTCGGCCACAACCTGGGCGCGGTGAGCAACAGCGCACCGGACTCCAGCGGACGCTCGCACTGCACGGTCAACTGGGACCTGATGTGCTACCCGGACGGTGGCGGCAAGCCGATGACCACGAAATGCTCCGACTTTCTCAACAGGGACCGCCTGGACTGCACCAAGGACGACTACTTCAACACCGACCCCAAGCCGGGCAGCTACCTGGCCTCGCACTGGAACGTGGCGAACAACCAGTTCCTGATCGCGGACGCTCACGCGCTCCCGGAGATTTCGATCCGCCAGCTCACTGCGACCGAAGTCGACTTCGGCTGGGGGAAGGCCGAGGGCGCGAAGGGGTACCGGCTCGTGATCAACGGCCAGGCCGGGGCCCTCATTCCAGCGGGCCCGTACTCGAACTCGACCGTGATGCCGGGCCTTACGCCGAACACCGACTACACGCTCGCCATCGAGGTCGTCGACGCCAACGGGAAGAGCTCCGCCCCGGGCCGGGCGACCAGCTTCCACACGCCTCGCGGCTAGCGGCCGACCCGACCGGACGGACCAGGACTGGTCCGCCCAGCCGGCCTTCCGATCACCCCGTGCCGCCTGTGGAGTAATCCCACCCCACGGGCGGCACGGCCCATCACCCTCGCCCGTCGCCGACATCGGCGGCGGGCGACGGGCCGTTGCTGCGGCGGCTGCCGTCCGGCCCACCGCCACCGACGGCGAGGACGTCCAGGCTGCGGCGGATGCCGTGGTCGCGCCGCGAGTCCTGCGTAAGGGAGTTGATGTCATGGCCGAGTCGCCAGAGGGCGGACGTAGTGGCGATCGCCTTGAGGCCGGGACTGGCGAACGCCACGCTCCAGCGGCGCCCGGTGCCGGTCCGACGGGTCCGTGCCGCGCGTGCGGGGGCGGGCTATCGGTCCGTGCCGTGGCGGAGCCCGTCGAGGAGCAGGTCGAGGAGGCGGCCGGCCCGTTCACGCTGGTCGGGAGCGCTGGTGACCAATGCGACGCCGGCGAGGCTGAAGCCGACGTCGAGGGGCTCGACATCCGAGCGCAGGAGACCGGCGTCGGCACCGGCGTGCAGAAGGGTGGCGACCGCGGTGCCGAGCCTGTCGAGCGACTCGGCGAAGGGGTCCGCGCCGGAGGCGACCGCGGCCCGCAGGGCGTCCGCCATGCCGTGCTTGGCGGCCAGGTAATCGATGAACCGGTCCATCCACAGCCGCAGCGCCTCATCCGCCGGGTTGACGGCCAGCAGCTCGGCGGCGCTGTCGCAGACCCGGGCCAGCTCGTTGCGATAGGCCGCCTCGACCAATGCCTCGCGGGTGGGGAAGTGACGGTAGAGCGTGGCCGAGCCGACGCCCGCAGCCTTGGCGATCGCGTCGATCGCAACGTCCGCGCCCTTCTCCGAGAAGGCGCGCACGGCCGCTTCGAGGATCCGCTCCCGGTTGCGGCGGGCATCGGCACGCAACACGCTCGGCTGGGCGGTCAAGGCAGCTCCTTTCGTCAGGTGATCAGTCTACCCAGGAAACCGGGGAACTCCCCGGTTATTGCCAACCGGGGAGTTCCCCGGTTACCGTGGCAGAGCAAACCGGGGAACTCCCCGGTTGCTGGCTTCGCCCCTGAGCTCCAAGGAAGACCCTCATGACCTCCCCGAAGACGGTTCTGATCACCGGCACGTCCTCCGGTATCGGCCTGGCCGCCGCGATCGGCGCCGCGCGGGCCGGCTGGACGGCCATCGCGACCATGCGCGACACCGGCAAGGCCGACGCGCTCCTCAAGGCCGCCGCCGAGGCGGGTGTGGCCGACCGCGTCCAGGTCAAGCGCCTGGACGTGACCGACCCCGGGAGCATCGCCGCATGCCTGGACGAGGTGATCGCCGAGCACGGCCGCCTCGACGCGCTGGTCAACAACGCCGGCGCCGCCCAGGTCGGCACCATCGAACAGAGCAGCCTCGACGACGTCCGCGCCGCCATGGAGGTCAACTTCTTCGGTGTCGTGGCCGCCACCCGTGCCGCCCTGCCCCACCTGCGCGCCTCCCAGGGCCGGGTGATCACCGTCAGCAGCGTCGGCGGCATCGTCGGCCAGCCCTTCAACGAGGCGTACTGCGCGGCCAAGTTCGCCGTCGAGGGCTTCATGCAGTCTCTCGCTCCCGTCGCCGCCACCCTGGGCGTCGACGTCACCGTGGTCGAACCGGGCGCGGTCGCGAGCGAGTTCGTCGCCAACCTCGGCCTGGACGTCCCCGCCCTGCTGGATGCGGCCGGCCCCTACGCCCCGGCCCTCAAGGCGTACATCGCCCGCACCCGGCAGTCCTTCGGCAACGCCCAGACCCCCACCGAGGCCGCCGCCTCGATCATCGACGCCCTGACCGCCGACCGCCCGCCCTTCCGCGTCCAGACCTCGCAGTGGGCCCGCGACTTCGTCGCCACCACCCTCGCCGACCTCGACGGCTCCGCCGTCCAGACCCTCACCAGCGCCTGGGTCCGCTGAACCACCCCGGAAACCGAACCACCCCCGTAACAGGAACACCGATCATGCCCGAGCCCACCGCCCTCGACACCCTCCGCGCCACCCTCACCGCCGGCTCCTACGAGCACCGCGCCCTCACCGTGGTGCACCGCTGGTACTCCGGCTACGAGACCGCCAACCGCGACCCCGACCACCAGGGCGAAATCGTCACCGAGGACTTCACCCTCCACCGCCCGCCGCAGAGCGGACAGCCCGACGTCCACGGGCGCCAGGCCTACCTGGACTTCTTCGCCGCCATGGACCCGGCCCAGGCCAACGCCCACCACCTGCGCAGCCACGCCATCGAGCACACCGGCCCCGACACCGCCCAGGTCACCGTCACCCACGACTTCGAAACCGCCGGACCGGCGATGAACGGCTCCACCCTGCTGCAATACGACCTCCAGCTGGTCCAGCACCCCGCCGAGCGCCTGCCCCGGATCAGCATCTGCGACCTGCAGGTCCTCGCCCGCCAGGACAAGCCATTCACCGACGCACTCGTCGAGAACCGCGTCCTCGCCTTCGTCCACTACTGGTGCTCCCTCCTGGAGCAGCCCGCGGACAGCGCCGAGGAGCTGCGCGAACTGCTCCACCCCGAGCTGGCCATGACCCTGCCCGACGGCCGGGTCCTGCACACCTTCGACGAGGTAGCCGCCTGGTACGCGCAGGCGGGCGAGCTGGTCGACGTCAGCACCCACCATGTGATCGACCCGGTGATCACCCCCGGCGAGGACGGCGACCACCGCCTCACTGTCGACTTCGCCTGGGAAGGCATCAGCCGCACCGGCCAGCCGATGACCGCCCGCACCCGCCACGACTGGACCCTCACCGACACCGGCGAGCGCTACCTGCGCCTCAAGCGCTTCCACGTCACCGCCCTGGAACCCTTCACCCCGGTCACCGCCGAAGAAGCCCTCGCCCACCACGACGCCGCACGCTGAACCGGCCTGTGGGCCACAGGCGTGAGGCCGCCCCGGCATACGGCACGCGCCGCACCGCCTGGCCGCTGCCGTTGGTCATGGAGGGGTCCGACACGGGGTTCTCACCTGATGTCGCCCGAATGATCACGAGGTGTCGGCTCCTGCGCCGCAGGAGCCGACACCTCGCACCACGCAGCCTTGCCACCACTGGGCACGTGGCCGGTCCGCACACGCCCTCCAGGCAAGGAACCCGCACCGGCGGGCCATGTCCCCTCCGGTGCACACACGCGGGAAACGATCGACCACAAGGGGAGGACGCCGGATGCGAATAGGCAGGGAAAGCAGCACGGAGACGGTCACCGCAGCGCAGGCCCAAGACGCGGCGGCCCAGGAGCGGTTGATCGCCGACCACCTGCCGCTGGTCTACAACATCGTCGGCCGCGCGATGGACGGCCATGGCGACGTGGACGACGTGGTGCAGGAGACCATGCTGCGCGTCGTCCACTCCCTGAACACACTGCGTGACCCGTCCTCCTTCCGGTCCTGGCTGGTGGCGATCGCGATGAACGAAGTCCGTCGCTGCTGGACGACCCGAAAGGCGGCACCCGTGCCAGGACTGCAGGAACTGGCTGAAGTCACCGATCCGGCCGCCGACTTCGTGGACCTGACCATCCTGCGACTCGGCCTGACGGGCCAGCGTCGCCAGGTCGCCGAAGCCACCCGCTGGCTGGACGAACGCGAACGCGACCTGCTCTCCCTCTGGTGGCTGGAGACCGGCGGCGAGCTCACCCGCGCCGAACTCGTGACAGCCCTCAACCTCACACCCCAGCACGCCGCCTCACGGGTCAAGCGAATGAAAGAACAACTGGAGACCGGCCGCCTGGTGGTCCGGGCCCTGACCGCCGAACCACCGTGCACCGAACTGTCCGAACTCACCGCAACCTGGGACCCAGTTCCACCCCTCCCTCGAACGCGTCCTCGGCCCGCACCTGGACCACCCCGCCGTCACCCACCTGCTGGAACAGCACGGCTCCCCTGCCGCCCTGCGCACGGCCGGCCGACGAAAACTCGTGACCCTCATACGGCCCAAGGCCCCACGCATGGCCGAACGCCTGATCGACGAGATCTTCGACGCGCTCGACGAGCAGACCGTCGTCGTCCCGGGCACCACCACCCTGGACACGGTCGTGCCCTCCCTGGCCCGCTCGCTCGCCGCCGTCCACGAACAACGACGCGCCGTCGAAGCCCAGATCGCCGAACTGCTGGAGGCCTACCCTCTTTCCAAGGTCCTGACCTCGATGCCCGGAGTCGGCGTCAGGACCGCCGCCACCCTCCTGGTCACCATCGGCGACGGCACCACCTTCCCCACAGCAGCCCACCTGGCCTCCTACGCCGGCCTCGCCCCAGCGACCAGATCCTCCGGATCCTCCATCCACGGCGAACACGCCCCCAGGACCGGCAACCGGCTCCTCAAACGAGCCATGTTCCTATCCGCGTTCGCCGCCCTCCACGACCCCGCCTCCGAAGCCGCCGCTGACGGGGACGCCGTGGACGGGGACGCCGCGGACTTCCGGTACGCCAACCTCGCCGTCCGCAGCAAGCTCATCGGCCAGATCCACGACAAACAGCTCCCCGCCGCCGTCTCGATGGGCGCCGAACTCGTCACCCTGGCCGGCGGCCTCAACGACGACGCCGCAGGCGACACCCACCCGCTATTCCCCGAAGGGGCCGCCGGGCCCCTGCCGAAGGCTCGGGCCCGGGTCCTGGCGGAGCACGGGAACTGGATCCTGTTCACACCGGACGCATCGCTCGCCCTGACCGACCTCGGGATCCTTCTGCGTGACCAGCGGGTCGGGGAAGCGCGGCTCACACGACCGCTCTTCGTGAAGGAAGCGTGGCTGGAGTCGGAGTACTACCGGGACCGCCTTCCGCTGGAGGGTGTCACGGCCTGAGCAATCAGCGGCACGGCGCCAACTTGCTTGCCGAACCATCACCAACCGACCGACACCTCGCTGAATCAGCGACAGTTGTCTTGCTGACCCACCCAGAGAACCGCACGTCGAGTAGCGCTGTTAGTGACAAGTAGCGTGCTGAGTCACACCGCTGAACCGCCGGCGCTCACCCGTAGCCGGGCAACCAGCCCACACAGTCGGGGGCGGTGTCCGGGCCCACGGCCGAACTGCGTAAGGTGACGGCCGCCTCAGCCAGAGGTGATCGTCTCGAAGGGGAACAGTGCGGTACCAGCGATCCAGGGCGGGCAGCGTGTGGCAGACCGTCAGTGGCTCAGGGCGGCCTGGCGGGCGCGGGCCATCCGGGAACGGCGGGAGGCCGCGGCTGCCGCAGTTGCCAGGCCACGGCGGCCTCGCCGGACAGCCGCCGGTCTACTGACCGTCGCCGCGGCGTTCGAGCTGGTGGTCCTGGTCTGGTTCATCGCCCTGCTGCCACCGGCGTTCCACGATGCCGACCGGTACCGGGCCGCCCTGCCGTGCCCGGCCGCCGTGACCCGGGGCGACTGTCTGGCCGTCGGCACCGAGGTGACGCTCGAGGTGCATGCGGAGGTCGGCAAGGACCCGGACGACCGGATCGTGGTCCAGGCGCCCGGCGGGGACGGCCGGGAGAGCATCCGCCTGCACGGCACCGAGCCCGTACTCAGCCGAGTTCACCCCGGCGACCAGGTCGAGGTCGCCCGATGGAAGGGCGAGCCGGTTTCGGTGGCGCTGTCCGGACGTCGGCAATACGCCGAGAATCTGCCGACCGACGGCCCGTACATGTTCCTGGCCGGGATCACCAGCGTCGGCCTGATACTCGCGGCGACGCTGTCGAAGGCCCGCCGCAGCCGGCGCGGCGACACCGGCTCCGCATGGGACCGCGGTCCGAGCTGGGCGCTCACGATCCTGGCGGCCGTGGCCCTGATGCTCGGACTGCTGGGTGTCTGGCTGCAGAGCTTCACCGTGCAGTTGCTCCTCGAAGTGCTGGTGGCCGGCCTCGGCGCCGTCAGCCTCCGCCCGCCCCGCCCGGCACCTCCCGAGCCCCTCCTCCCGCCCCGCCCACGCTGCCCTCGTCACCCGGCCGTACGGCTGCGCAGCGTCCCGCCGGGCAGTCTGGTCCGGCGAAAGCCACCACGGCTGGGATGGGGGCGTCGGTAGCTTGTTGTCGCAGGCCCAGGCCGCCTCCCTGACAAGTCGCGGCCAGGGCCTTGCTCTGTTTCGGCCCGGACCGGGGAGAGCGCGAAGCGGCCTGAGCGAGGACCTACAGGCGGCGCGCTGGCAGATCCTCGCGGGCTCGCCAGAAGTCTGCATCGCGAGGGTCGGCCAGCCACCCCGTCATGCGCTCGGCGCATGCTTCGAAGGCATGGGGCAGCGAGATCTCGTCACCGACGGCGAACTTGAGGACGTCGCCATCGTGGGTGCTGTGATCGCTCTCGCACCAGCAGCCCACGTTGACCAAGGCGGTCACCTCGTGCCGGCCTTGGTCCGTCCAGCCCACCTGGAGCTGGAATTCCAGCCAGTCGCCTGGACCCGACGGCCGAATGTCGCACAGGAGCAGGATCACTTGTGTCCGGCACTGAGGGCCTGTGAAGACCGCGTGCTCCGGGAACCAGTCCCATCCCTTGGAGGCGACCTCGGACTGAGCTGCGGCGACACTGTGAGCGGAGCGCTGAAGCGATTCGATGCCGGTGGCGGAAAGTTGGGGGAAAAGCATACTCAGGGGGACGTCGTCGAAGGTGCCTTGGCCTATGTACATGAACTGATCATCCGGTGCCCCCCCGGAACGAACCTGGTCGGCCTGATAGCGGTAGGACTCGGTGCCGGTCTGAATCAGGGCCCCAACCCTCGCCGCAGCCCCACCAGTTGCTTCCGACCCACGTCGTCGACGGTCTCGACGGCCAGCCCTCCACTACCGGATGCGGCAGACTGCCCGTCAGGCCGCCCACTCGGACACCCGTCTCTGATTCGATGCCCTGATTCGCGGGGACACGCGGCCCGGCCGGGCCCGGGAACGACGGGGGTACGTTCCACGGGCCCAGCCGGGGGGAGGCAAGCAGCGCCGAGCCGCGGCGCGGCTGCTCTGGCCGGCGGCCCGGTGGTGCTGTGGTGGGGCCGCCGTGCCGGGAATGCTAGACCCGCCGACCAGCCGATGGCCAGGGCCTTGGCCTGCGATCTTTCGGCCGCGCGCGATCCACCGCACCGGCCGGCGCAGAAACATGTACAGGCGCGGCGCCCGGTCCGCCGCGTGCGCCGTCCAGACCCCGGCCCTCGGCGGGCAGGGACACGACGAGCCGTCGGCCTCAGGGCGGCTGGTCCGAAGCCAGGGGGATCCGGCCGACGTCGAGTACCCCGTAGGTCGGTACCCCGGCCTGGTAGATGCGCCCGGCGTCGCGGACCTGAACGTCCGGATCGAGGACGCCGCGGAACCTCGTTTTGGTGAGGGTGCGTTTTTGGAACGCGAGGACGAACGCCGGGGTCATGGGCACGCCGAGGTAGGCCAGGGCGGGGGCCTCGGGTCGCGTGGGGTCGAGCGCGGTGCCGTCCGCGGTCGCGCACCATGCGTGCGCTTGTGCCGTGCCGTCGGCGGTGAGCGCGTATCCCTCGACGTATGCCGCGCCGGGCAGACGGGCGGCGATGCGCAGCGCGTTCGGGTGGCATTGGCCGCAGGAGCCGCGGCGCGGGGCCCCGGAGCGTGGCCATGGTGCGGGGGCGAGCAGGCGGCCTTGGGCGAGCACGATGCGGGCTGCCGGGGAGCCGGGGGTGGTGGCCAGGGTGGTGACGGCGGTGACGAGGGCGTGGTCGTGGGCGGTCAGCAGGTCGGCTGGCATGTGGTCGAGTCTGTGTCCGGCCCGTGAGCGCGGCGAGTTGACGGACGTGCTGCTGATCCGGGTGAGGGATCCGGCGGCACCGGCGCCGGTACGCTCTGGGGCGGCTGACGGGCGCGGACGGGCTGGACGGGCGGGTTGAGCCCGGTCGGGGCCCTGTCTGCGACATGGGCCGTCGGCGCGCCGTGCCTTTACTCGCGCGGGATGCCCGAGTTGTCTGGCAGCATGCCGTGGACACCGATTCCATGGTCGAAAGTGGGCGTGATGAACCGCACCGAGCTGGTGGAAGCTCTCTCCGTCCGGGCGTCCGTCAACAAGAAGGACGCCGACGCCGTCCTCTCGGCGTTCGCCCAGATCGCCGGGGAGGTCGTCCAGCAAGGCGCCGAGAAACTGATGATCCCCGGCTTCCTGACCCTGGAGCGCACCCACCGCGCCGCCCGTACGGCCCGCAACCCTCAGACCGGGGAACCGATTCAGATCCCGGCCGGCTACAGCATCAAGGCCACCGCCGGCTCCAAGCTCAAGGACGCCGTGAAGTAAGCCCGCCACGGACGTCCGGGACTCGTGGCCCCGAGCGTCAGAGACGGACCAGATCATGCCGAGCTGCTCCAGCATCTCCACCCGGTAGCGCGCCAGGCAGCGGGCGGCGATGTCGCGTACGCGGGATGCCGGGGCCGCGGGTGATCTGGGGCAGCACGCGGGCGCGGTCGGTCGGAAGGTCTACTGCCGCTCGGTCGCGTGCCGTTGTCCATGCCTCCACGATGGGACAGGTGTTTTGAAGCTCCTTGCCGGTCCACGGATCCGGCCCCCGTTGTCGCCGTCGGGCTGGCGACCAGACCGTGCAGCGCGAGATCGCCGAGCGCCTGCCGCACCGCCTTGTTCGAGGTGGCCGCAGGGCACAGCAGGAGTTGGAGCTGGTCGGCGGTGGCGACCTTGAGGACGCCGTGCGCGCCGAGGACGTCGGCACGCAACGCGGTGGTCGAGCCGTTGGGTTGGCGACACCGCGCCGGTACGCGGCCCATCCCGGCCGGGACGGCTGCGGCGGTCCGACGGCGTCGCCCTGGTCATCGTGGTCGCCGGACCGGGCGGGACGCTGAGGGGCGCTCACGGGCGACTCCCGGTGGTCGTGGTCGGCTGCTGCCTCTCCGGGATATCCGGCTCCTCCGACAGCGGCCAAGCCCGTCCCAGGCCCGCGCGCCGCACCCTCTCCAACCATCCCTCTCAGGCCCGCCGCCACCCCCGACCAGCGCGCGGCGGGCGGTGTTTCTCCCTCGGGGGCTTCGGCGTCCTGCCCGTCCAATCGGCGGAGGTGGCGTAGTCCCTGAGCGCATCGCGGGAACGTGACAAGGTCGAAGAAGGGCACCTGTGGCGCTGACCTCTGCAGTCGGGCCACGACCCGGACTCGCTCCTGCATACTCCCGAAACCGGGTTGAAGCTGATGCGCTGGCGCCTTCGTCGGCTGAAGGACGAGGGTCTGGTCGAGTCCGTCGTCCTCCCACAGGCCGCGCGGCAGCGGGCCTGGTTCCTGACCGAGCGGGGCGTGCGGATCGTCGCCCGCTTCCCGGAGCTGCGGCACGTGGCCTCCCCGCCGCTGGCCGAGGACGAGACCGACGATTTGGCTGTTGAGGTGTTGTGCCGGTTGATGGGCGGAGTGCAAGTGGTGGGGTGAGAGCATGGGCTGTCGATTTGGCCTGACCTCGAGTGAGTGATCATGACTGCAGCTGAGCTTGTGTCGGCTTATCTGTCGGCACTGGAGCGGGCGGATGCCGAGGCGGTCCTGGAGTTGTTCGCGCCTGGCGCGATGGTGCACTCTCCGCTGTACGGCCCCCGACCGGCCACGGAGTTCTATCCCGAACTCTTCGCCGATACCAGCCGGGCGAGCCTGACTCTGCTGGGGGTGGCGGAGGGTCAGACGCAGCAGGGGGCCGCGCTGATCTCGTTCTGGTTCCACTTTGACTGGCGCCTGCCGTCCGGAGCTGCCGCGCCGTTTGACGTGGTGGACCTGGCTGAGCTCGCCGAGGACGGCCGTATTGCCACGTTGCGCATCGTGTACGACACCGTTGACGTCCGTCCGGCGTTCGAACGCGAGACGGGCAGTTCGTGGCGGGCCACCACAGATAGTTGAGGTACCGGAAATCCCGGTGAGAATGATCACGGTCCGGTCGGCACGAGCGCGCTGACGGCCGGGGGGACCAGTGGAACAGCCACACCGCGTCCTGGCGCGCCTTGCGCCGCCCACCCGGCAGCAGGAACTCGCCCTCGGTCGCCCAGTCGGTCACGGCGCCCGCCCCGCCCGGCGCCTCCGGCGCGGTGCCGCCGAGGACGAGGGCCAGCACGGTCTCGTTGACGGCCATCGCGTGGGCACCGGAGCGCCCCGGTGCCCCGAGCGGTGCCGCCCATGTCGGAGCGGGGCGGGCCGAGGACGTGCCCAGCCGCCTCCAGCCCGGCCGTGCCCTCCAGCCAGCCACGTCTTGTGCCGCGCTTTGGTGTTGCTGTCTGCTCAGACCGGATCGGTGGGCAGGACGCAGTAGGGGTGGACCGCGATGCGCATGGGCGGTTCGGCGAGCAGGCCGGTGATCTCGTCGCGCAGTTCGTCGGCCAGGGGCTGTTCTCGTAGGCGTCCTTTGCCTCGTGGCTGCGGAATACCAGCCCCTTCACCTCCCGGTCGGCCGCGCGCTGCGGGCACTCCAACCGGTCCGGACCGGCGTTCTCGGTCAGCTCCAGCTCCAGCTCCGAGCCCGCCTTCCCGCCGATCGAGCCCCGGCACGTCCAGCACGGACGCAGCGCGGCGCTCGCCTCCCGGGCGGCTTCCAACTGTTCTTCGGCCTCCCGTTCCAGGTGCTCGGTGTGTGCCTGATGGCAGGGCCAGCAGCGGCCGCCGGGGCGGCGGGTCCACTGCTCGTTGCCGTCCGGGCCGTACTCCGCGGACCGCGAACCCCTGGAGCTTGCGCCCCAGGGGTTCACAGTCCGCGCTGGTGGCTCAGCGCTGCTGGGCGGCCTTCACCTGGTCGAGCTGCTTCTTCACCAGAGCCTGGTCCGGCTGCGGCACGGAAGCCTTCGCCATGTCGCCGATGCCGATCACGACGTCTCCACTCCGGACGAAGGCATAGGAGAACTCGGCCGACGTCTCGCCGGCCTCGGCCACCTTGAAGGTCAGGGTCGCGTCGCCGAGCGTCGGGTAGCTCAGCTTCGACACGGACATCGTGATCTTCTCGTTGCCGTTCCCGGGGACGGAGCCGGGGATGCTGGAGCACGACCCGAGCGCGGCCGCGGCGGACGAGAAGGCCTTGTCACCCTGGCCGGCACCGAACTGGTCGAGGTGGATCATGACCCCGGTGCCCGAACCGGTCTTGTAGACGCCCTCCACGCCCGCGGTCGGCTTCGTCGCGGCGTTCATCTCGTCCATCAGGTCGAGCACGGGCTGACAGGCGGCGTTGTCCGCGACCATCTTGCTGTCACCGCCGGCCGGGCCGGTTTTCGCGTCGGTGGCGCCCGGCACGTCGGCCTTGGTCAGCAAGGCCTTGGTGAG
The DNA here is from genome assembly GCF_053596495.1 of Kitasatospora sp. NPDC001683. NCBI lineage: Bacteria > Bacillati > Actinomycetota > Actinomycetes > Kitasatosporales > Streptomycetaceae > Kitasatospora > Kitasatospora sp. NPDC001683. The sequence goes on along the minus strand of NZ_JBSFGK010000047.1, from coordinate 35,520 downwards.
CTCATCGGTCGACAGGCTCTTCGCCGGACCCGGCTTGCCCGTCGGTGCGGCCGTGCCAGTCGGAGCCGGCTTGCCCGTCGGAGCGGCCGTGGCGGTCGGTGCGGCCGTGGCGGTCCCGGTGTCGCTCGGCTCGGGGTTGTTGGGGCCGCACTGGGCGGCCATGGACCCGAGGAGAGCGATCGGCAGAACAGCCGTCACGAGGAAGCGCTTGTGCGAAGCACGCATGGAGAAGTGTCCCCCTTGAGTTGGATCATGGTACAACTGCCGTGCCGGAGCCCGGTCATGATGCTCGCCGAGACCCCCGCCGCAGTGATCAGCAGCGATCCCTGCATGGGCCTGCAAGCCTGCATGAGGGATTCGGGCCGTTCCACGGGGGCGGATGCCGCCCGCGTGGTTGGGCCACCGCGCTGAGGCGCCACAAACTACCGCAAATCTTCGGCTGATGAGTACAGATGATCATCCGACAGCTGGAAGTCATCTCATGTGGAGAGTCTGTGGACTCAAGGCGGACTCACAGCGGACTCACCTGAGGGTTGCGGCGATGCTCGCGAAGGCTCGGCGCAGCCGCGCCCCACGCGGTCGGCGCGGGGCGCGGCTGGTGCGATGCGGTCAGTAACGCCACCAGACCTTCTCGTTGCTGGCCGAGGCGCAGGGGTAGGGGCTGGGCTTTGCCCGTGACGTGGACACCCTGACACTTGGATCTTGACGATCCAGGAAGGGAAGTCCGGGTGGGACGTCCGTCGAAGTACTCGGACGAGTTCCGTCGTGATGCCGTCGCGCTGTACCGGGTCTCGGAGGGCTGGCGCACGTTCGCGGCCGTCGCGAAGGAGATCGGGGTCAACCACGAGACCCTGCGGAACTGGGGACGGGCCTGAAGGGTGTCAAAACTCCGATCAGGCCGCTGAACTGGGGGTTTCCCTCGGGCTGCGAGGCGACTGGATCGGGGCGCCGTGGTACTCGTTGAGGAGTCCGCCGAGTACTCGACGGCACCGGATTGCCGCAGCGGGCAGCCGGATGACGTTGGGTTCGTCGTCCGGGGCCCGCAGCTCCAGGCTGCGGTGGGCGCGGCCGGTGTTGTAGTGCTCGGTGTACTCGGCGAGAACGGCGCGTAGGTGCCGTTCGCCGATGATGAGCAGTCGGTCGGTGCATTCGGCGCGCACGGTGCGTATCCACCGCTCCGCGAAGGCGTTCGAGCGCGGGCTCTGCGGCGGAGTCGGGATGACGGTCGTGCCGTTGCCGGCGAAGACGGCATCGAAGGCAGCCGTGAACTTGGAATCGCGGTCCCGGATGAGGAACCGGAAGCCCCCGGCTCCGTCTCCCAGGTCCACCAACAGGTTCCGGGCGAGCTGCGCCACCCACTCCCCCGTAGGGTGCGCTGTGACACCGAGGACATGGACACGCCGGGTCGTGGTCTCCATGACGAAGAAGACATAGAGGCGCTTGATGAAAACGGTGTCGACGTGCAGGAAATCGCAGGCCAGAAGCGTGCGAGCCTGGGCATGCAGGAAGGTCCGCCAGCTCTGCCGGGAGGCGCGCCGAAGTGCGGGCGGCAGTCCGAAACGGCGAAGGACTCGGCGGATGGTGGCAGCGGCGACCCGATGACCGAGCCGTCGAAGCTCGCCATGGACGCTGACGTAGCCCCAGGTCGGATTGTCCGTGGCCAGGCGCCGGATGAGCGCGACGAGTTCGTCGGGCAGCGGCGGCCGACCGGGCCCGGCCGGTGGCTGTCGCCACTTCCAGCGGACCAAGCGCCGATGCCAGGCCGGCAGCGTGCCCGGGGCGACCAGCCGGTGGCGGCGCAGCGCGGTCGGTAGCTTTCGGGCCAGTGCGGAGAGCACCGCACGGTCGGCCCACGACATCCGTGGTCGCTCGATCTGGCGGCGGAGCAGGGCGACCTCGTGACGCAGGACGAGGATCTCGGCGTTTCTCGCAGCTGACGAGAGCGCCCCAGTAGTGTCAGCCAGTCCAACACCCGGCAGAAGATCAAGTACAGCAGTCGCAGACCCACGAACCGCGATCATGCCCGTGAGGCGACCGCTGGCAAAGCCGCTGCTCAGCCACCGTACGGCAGCAAAGACACCCTTCAGCGGACGAGCAGGCCCTGGCCGTTCAGGTGGCGCTGGCGGGTGAGCCAGGAGATCAGCTGGCTTGACGGGGCGAAAGCGGCACCTTGACGGGGCGAAACTCACCAGCGGCCCGGCCGTGGGCAACACCGACCAGCTCCAGTCGAGCCGGCTACGGCCGGAGTGGCGTCTGATTACTGGCGGATGGTGCCGCTCACCACGGGTTCAGGCCGTAGCGGCCGCACGCCCCGAAGAGGTACAGCTCAAGTTGCTGGCCGACGATGCCCTCCTTCTTGGCGGTGTACTCGGTAAGCAGCCGCATCTGGTAGATCAGGCCATCGGGCATCTCCACGCGGGGCTGTCCGGAGGGCAACGCGCCTGGGCCGATCTCTAGGAGTACGAACATTGCCATGGGCCCCGGCTGAAGAACGGCCAGCTCTGCCGGGTAGGTCCGTTTGAGATCCTCTAGGTAGGCCTGAACCTGCTCGACGCTCTCATGACCGCTGAACGCGAACTCCATGACATTGCAGAAGAACGCGCAAGCCACGCCAAGAAAGGCGTTCCCGGCGACAGCGATGTCGGCCTCGCACTCCCCGGCCCGCTTTCCATGTAGGAGCATGTCCTGCAGCGCTCGGTGTGCTGCGTCGACCTGCTGTCGGAGCGTCATCGTGGCCCCCTTGATGAGTGTCAGTCAGCCCATCTGCCGTCCCATCATCGCGGCTTCTGAAGCCGAGGGACAGGGGTCGGGGGCGCTACGGCCGTGACGGTGTCCCAAGGCCACCAACTGGCCGCGAACTGCCTGCGCGCCATCCTGCTGAGCCGCATGGATGGGCCTTGGCCTTGGCGTGGAGCACCCGCGCCTCCCACCACGGATCGTCCGGAGCCGGGCCAGGCCGTTGTCACGGCCTAACGCGGAATGCGGTGTTGCGGCCGGTGCCGGTGACGCGGGGCACCCGAGGGCTGAGTGAGCGTCGGTGTCCAAGCCACAAGGCGTTCCGGGCCACTTCGCCGGTCGGTGTGTCCGAACGGGCGGGCATACTGGCGCCGTGCCAACCCCCGGGGAACCCCACCAACCCCCTTCCCGTGAGCCGGAGCCGATAGCGCCGGGCCGGGCGACACCCGACCCGTTCGAGGGGCGCGTCATGGATGAGCGGTTCATCAAGGACGCCGCCGTCAAGGAGCCTGCCGCCCGGACCCGGGTGCTCGCCGCGCGATGGCGGCAGGAGCCGCCAGTGGACCCGGGTGGCCGCCGCTGGGCGCCGGGGGCGGCCTCCGGCGCGGCCCGCTCGCGGTGGATGCGGCCCGGACACCGGCGCACCGCGCTGATCGCGGCCGGCGCTTTCGCGGCGCTGCTGGCCGTCGCGGTGGGGATGGACCCGGCCGGTCTGCTGAACGGCAGCGGTCGGTCGGCGCGCGACCCGTGGGCCGTGCCCGTATCTCCCGAGCCGGCCGCGGACGTCGCGCTGCCCGGCGGCGGGGTCTCCGACGGCACCAGGTGCGGTACCAAGGGCTTCCACCACTTCAAGCCAGCGCCCGCGTCCTTCACCTTCGCCGCCGGACCGCAGTCGGACGCCCCGCCGCCGGGACCGCAACTCGTCCTCAGCTCCTACGGGTTCTCACGGACCTCGCAGAAGGACCCCGGGCACTTCACCATCGGTCTGGGGCTCGGCCCGGGCCCCGGCGCCGGCGACCGTGCGCTGGACCTGTCCGCACCGCTCGGCCCGCAGGGCGTGGCGGTGGAGATCGAGGGCCCGGACGGCCTGGTCGCCGGGGCCCACGGGCTCCCGCTCATTTCCTCTTCACACTCCCGTTCCACCCACGGATGTTCATGCACCTCTGGACAATCCCATAGCTTGCCGTTTAACCTCTCGGCCGCCGGAAATCGAACGCTGTCGGCCAACCGGGTGTGGGACGATCCCGGCATGCTGCTGATTGCTGACGGAGTCACTCCGGTCCCGCGGATGATGCTGGTTGACGATCTTGAGACCGATAGCGGCGGCTTCTGTGAGCTGGACAGTCCGCTCTTCCTGGCGATCGGCGACCGGATCAGCTTCGATGGCCGAAGCCTGTCCGTGACACGAGCAAACGGCGAGACCTTCTCGCCCAGCGGCGAGTGGGGAATCCGCTGCCGCCGAGGTCCCCGAATCTGAGTGTTCGACCCTGTCACCCACACGGGCATTCCCAAGACGGTGGTTAGGCCTTCACGTGATCCTGAACTCGGCTAAAAGATCGAGGACTTCACGCGAAGGCCGTGGTGACGAGTGTGGTGGAACAGGCAAGCCAGCGCGATCCGTTCGCGGAACTGTCACGCTTCCGGGCGGACTTCTACGACTGCCTGCGCGGTCGAGGGGACGCGCTGTTCGAGCTGGCCGACGCGCTGCTGTGCACTGAGGGCCCGGTGAAGACTCTGGTGGACCTGGCGCTCGCGCCCGAGCACCGGCGTGGGCACGGCGCCCTGTACGGCGCGTTGAACAAGGGCCGCCTGGACATCGACCGGCTGCGGACCGAGCTGGCCAGCCTGTCGCTGCCGCGGGCCGCCGACGGCCGCCTGGTGCTGGCGGTGGACGTCTCGCCGTGGCTGCGGCCGGACGCCGGGACCTGCCCGGACCGGTCGTTCTGCCACACCTATGGCCGCGGCGACGCCAAGCACCAGATGATCCCCGGCTGGCCGTACTCATTCGTCGTCGCGCTGGAGGCCGGGCGCACGTCGTGGACGGCCGGTCGGTGCCGGCCACGGCCTTCGCCCAGATCCGCTCCGGCCGCTCCGCGTCCTTCAGCAGCGCGGCCGCCGCAGGCAGGTCCGCGGCGAACTCCCGCGCCCCGGACATCTGCGAGTGGAACGTGATCCGCCTGCCGATAGTCATCGAGGGCGATCAGTGCCTCGTCGGGCGCAGGGCACCCGGCGAGAGAAGCCTCGACGACACTTTCCGCCGCAGCCTTGATCGGAGAATCCAGTACATCGAGCAGCGGCAGGATGCGGATCAGGCAGAATACTCCACCTTGCATGGTCATTCCTTGTGCGCGGACTCCTCCGTGGTCGTCCCCGGACGCTGCCCGGAGTCGACCTGGTCGCGTCGCACTCAGTTGCGCAGGCTCTCGGCCGAGCCGATGCCCAGCTTCTCCGCGACGGCCCGCAGCGCGGCCGACTCGTTCGGGTAGTCACCGAGGACCTCGGCGACCATGCGCACTGCACGACGACGCAGCTCAGGCGGGTAGGAAGAGGGACGGGCCATGACTCGAATCCTTACACGAAATTGAGTCCCCACCGAACCCGGGGCGGTTCACACTGGCCAACAGGCCCAGCTTGTTGTGGAAGGCTTGGCCGGTGGACTTCGATCTTGCACCCTCCGCCCTCGCGTGGGCCGAGGCGGACCCCACTCGCCATCCGTTCGACCGTGCCTCGGCGTCCGCAGTCGTGGCCGCCCTGCGGCCGACCGAGGACCAGACCGTGCTCACCTGGTCGCACGGTGAGGGCCAGGCCTGGACAGACGCGCTGACGCGCGCCCTCGTGGAACGCTTCGGACGCTGGGTCATCGGCTGGCGATGGGCCCACCCCGGGGGCTGGATCAGCAGCGGCGCCGTGAGCGCCCCGTGCTGTCCCCGGGAGTCGCTAGCTGTCCCCGAGGCCTTGGACCGGGTCGCGACGGCGCTGTGCGAGTGGCGGGCCTGGCTGGAGGACCTGGCGGAGAGCTTCGACCGGTATCCGCTGGACTCCGTCCCCGCCGGGGAGCGGCCGCGTTTGTGGGAGCGCGCCGCTGTCCAGCTGGTCACCCTGGTCGTCGAGCGTACGCGGGCCGACGACGCCTGGCACGTGCACTGCGAGCAAGTGCTCACCTGGTTCCTCACCCACTGCGGCGTGCCGGCGAGCGCGGCGGAGGTGTTGGTCGAAGAGGCGATCGGCGGGCGGTTCGACAGCTGGACCGGGCCCGAGCGCCAGGTGCTGGAGGACATGGCGCAGCGCCTCGCCTGGTCGCTCCGGACCGCTGACGGAGTGTGAGCCGCCGTGTCCGACCATTTGCGGACCTGGCTCGCCGTCCGCGCGGCCGTGCCCTGGCACGAGGCACTCGACGTCGACGCGACGGCCGGCCCGCTCACCCCTGTACGGGATGGGGCCGTCCACGACATCCGTACCCGCGACCACGCTCGTAGCCCGGACCGGGCCGCCCGGCTGCTCGCGGGTCTCGCTCTGGCCCGCGCGGACGCCGCAGCCGGCCTGCCGCTGAGCTTCGACCTGCTCGCAGCCTGGCAGCGGCTCGTGCTGGCGACGTCGGAGGTGCCATTCCGCAGCCGTGCGGCGTTCGCCAAGGCGGGCCGGGAGCGCTACGGCATCGGACCGGACACCCGCCGCCGGTTCGACCGCTGCCTGACCCAGAGCGACGACGTGGCGCTTCCGTTCGCCGCCCGCGCGGCCCGCACCTACCTCGATGTCTGCTTCTTCCATCCGTTCGACGACGGGAACGCTCGATCGGCGTTCCTTGCCCTGACTTTCGTGCTGGCCCGCGCCGGGATCGTCCTGGACCAGGTCGGCCCGATCCGCCAGCTGCGGCGCCGCGCCGACGACCCCGACGGTGCGCTCGCCCTCGCCCGCCTGGTCGCCGTACTGATCGACAACACCCGTCGGCGCACTTCAATCTGACGAAGAGTCACCCCCACGTCGGCCGGCAGTGGTGGGACGACGCGTTCCCGGTCATCGGGTGCGGGCATCCGAAGGATCGGTGGGTGGATCTGCTGCAGGTCCAGACCGGGCTCGCGGTCACCGGCGACGGCGGGATCCCCCTCCACGCCCGGGTCTTCGGCGGCGGTGCGGCCGAGGTGAGCCAGGTCGTCGGGGCGATGAAGGACCTGCGGAAGATGGCCGGGGAGCGGGAGTTCCTGCTGGTCGCCGACTCCAAGCTGGTGTCGTACCCGAACGTCGCCGCGCTGCTGAAAGCCGGGGTGCCGTTCATCGCCCCGGCCCCGGCCGGTCGAGGGCGGCGTAGACCTCGTCCTTGACCTGCGCACTGTGCGGCCGTTGATGGCGTGCTGGAGCGGACAGCGGCCCCGGCTGGTGGTGTCGGGCGTTGCGCGGGTGGCGGCAGCCGTCACCCGCGCGGCACCCGGGCGGTCAGGCCGAGACGTGGTACCAGTAGCCGCCGGTGCGAAGGGTGACGTAGTGGACGTTGGTGTTTGTTTCCTTCGCCTCGTACATCATGTCGGCGCCGGTGGTGGGGTCGGTGCCGGCGTAGAGGACGACGTGCACGGTGTTGTGGGCGTCCGTGCCGAAGTACTCGACGTCGCCGGGGCGGCGCTGGGCCTTGGTGATGGGGGTGAGGTGGCTGTCCAGGGTCTGCTCGGTGGTGCCGCCCCCATTGGCGAGGTCGATGCCGGCGCCGAACCAGAAGGCCGCGCGCACCAGGCCCGAACAGTCCAGGCCTGTGGTGGTGTTGGCCGCGCAGGGCTGGGGCCCGGTGTATCGGTCGCAGGTGCCCAGGGAGGGGCCGGGGCCCTCGCCGCGCAGGGAGTGGCCGCCGCCCCACGCGTACTTGACGCCGAGGTAGGACTTCGCCGCGTTCAGGACCTTGGCGGGGTCGACGGCGCCGCTGGGCAGCGGGGCGGGGGTGCTGGTGTAGAGGGCGTTCTTGACGGCCGTGCCGACGGTGCCGTCGATGGTCAGGGCATGGGTGGCCTGGAAGTCGCGTACGGCGGTGTCGGTGGCCGGGCCGAACTGCCCGTCCACGGTGAGGCGGCCCGCGTGGAAGGTGTTGAGCATCGTCTGCAGGGTGCCGACGCACGCGCCGGTGGCGCCGGTCCGCAGGTCGCCGCACTGGGTGCGCAGGTCCACGGTGCCGGAGGCCGCGGCCGCCGCCGCGTCGAGCGCCGACTTGGTGGCCGGGCCCACGATGCCGTCGGGCGTCAGGGAGTGCGAGGTCTGGAAGGTGCGCACGGCTGTGCCGGTGGCCGATCCGAACTGCCCGTCCACCGTGAGCTGGGCTCCGGTCAGGTTGAGCTCCAGCTGGAGCTGGGTGACGCAGCCGTCGGCCTCGCCCTGCTGCAGGTCGGCCGGGCAGGCCGAGGAAGTCAGGGGTATCGGGGCCGGTGCGGTCGTGGCGGGTGCGGCTGCGGCGGTGTAGGCGCAGGCGCCCGGCAGTACGGCCGCCAGGGCCAGGCCCAGCGACAACCGGCGCCGGGTGGACAGGAGGGTACTCACAGAAGGCTCTCCAGATTCATGGTGTTGTCGGGGTAGTGCGCGAGGATCTCCGTCAGTTCGTCTCCGCCTGCAGCATCCGCGTTGCGCTCTGCGCGGCATGTTCCACTCCGCCTCGCAGGAGGACTTCGCCCAGCAGTGTGATGTGGTGCAGCACTGTGCCGCCTTGTCGCTGTTTGGTGGTGAGGCCGGCGTCGGCCAGGATGCTGGCGTGCTGGCTGGCAGTGGCCGGGGCGATGCCGAGCGCGGCGGCCAGGTCGCTGGTGCTGAGCGGGCCGCCCGTGGCCAGGGTGTCGAGCGCGACGGCCCGGGTCCGGCCCAGCAATGCGGTCAGCGCCGGTGGCGGGCCGACCCGGTCATCCGTGAGCAGGAGCCGGTCGGCCGGCAGGGGGTAGATGAGCACGGGCGGGTCTTCCGGACGCTCGAAGCCGGCGATCACCAGGCGGCCGGACGCGAAGACGGCCGGCTGAAGCACCAGGCCGCGACCCGTCAGGGGAAGCTCGGTCACGCAGGGCGAGGACATCGGCAGGCTCAGGACAGGTGGCTTCCACCGGGCGGCCGGGTGCAGTGTGGCCAGTACCGCGTTCAGGCCTCCGGTGGCCAGCTGCCTCGTCCGGTACTGGTGCTCCGCGGCCACCACAGCGTCGATCCGCTCCCAGTACGGTGTGATGGCCGCCGACTGGTACTCCGCCGTGAGGTCGCCGAGCAGCACACGCGACCTGTGGTCACCGTTCGCCAGGTCCCTGGCGAACGGTGTCAGCCGGCGGAGGCGGCCCAGTCCTCGCAGATAGCCGCGACCGTCCCGGTCCATCCCGTCCGCCGTGGCCTCGGCCGTGTCCCGGCCCCCCTCTGGACGCGCGATCAGGAATTCCGGAAGGTCGGTCGCCGCAAACAGGTCGAACAGCATGGCCGAACGCGGTTTCCAGCGCCGCCCGAGTTGCTCGTGCCACTTCCCGAGCCTGCTCTCCGGCCGGCGGGTCGCCAGCAGGTGGAGACTCAAAGACAGTTCCGCGGACATGTCGGCGGCTGGCGCGACCCGGGTGAGCGCCAGATCCCGGTCGGTGAAATGGATCCTCAGCACCTGCTGATCCTGGACCCCGCCGGACAGCCGCGCCAAGGGATTCGTCGAGAGACGAATCCCTTGGCCCAGGAAGCGAGGTGACGCATCGTCGTCGGCAGCAGAAGACCCCAACGGCTCTGCAACGGCTCCGGGAGACCCGCTGCAGAGCCGGGAACTGACAGCACCTGTGGCCTCGCCCCGCTCCTGATGGAGGGCCACACGAATACGACGGGAGCGACCCGACAACGCTCCCGTGACCACAGTGACATGAGCGATTGAGGAGACTCGACATGCAGAAGAAGTGGGCCCTTCGTGCGGCTACCCTCACCATCGGCGCCGCCGCAGCCCTCGGCCTCGCCGTCGGCACGGCCAGCGCTGCCTCCACGATCCAGTGGGGCTCCACCGGTCAGCCGGTGAGGTGCGTCCAGCAGGCCATGAACTACCTCGACAGCGCCGGCCTCTCGGTCGACGGCCAGTTCGGCCAGAACACCTACAACGCGGTGGTCGCCTACCAGGGCTCGAAGGGCATCCAGCAGGACGGCCAGGTCGGCCCGCAGACCGGTGGCGACATCAAGGCCGACATCTACAACGTCTACCTGGCCGCCCACCACTCCGGCGACTACTCCACGCAGAGCACCATGAGCGCCTGGATGAGCAACTGCAACAGCCAGCTCCCCGGCTGATCACCACTCCCCCGCACGAGTAGCCGGTCGAGGGTGGTATCGCGTCGTGCGCACAACCCGATACCACCCTCGCAGTGCATCGGGTCACACCGCCATTGCCGACCGACAACCCGCTCTCCGCCAGGCAGATCGCCGATAGGCTGCTGAGATGATCATGTCCCCGGCCATTGAGCAGGCCGTCCGCGACGCGGAACAGCAACTCACGGACGGGACCTGCAACCTCGCCGCCAATGACTCAGCCCTGGCCCTGAGCTTCCCCCGGTGTGTGGGAGGTGTTGATCAGCTGGTCAGAGCGGGTGTGGATGGTTCGACGGCCTCTGGTTCGGCCGTCGCCTGGTCGGCGTAGTGCTTCGCCTCGAACTCGTCCGGGCTGAGCCAGCCGAGACGCTTCCGGATGCGACGGGTGTTGTACCACCCGTCGTCACGGGAGGATCGTAACCGCCGGGAAGGCCGGGGACGGCCCGTCGAGCAGGTGCCCCTGACGGTGGCGCAGGTGCTCATCAAAGAACGCGAGCGGGTACGCCTGCTGGATCTTCACCCCCTGGTCAGGGTCGAGGGTGCCGATCGAGTCCTGGAGCTGCTGCCCGCTCCACCCGAGCAGCCCCGCGATCTGCGGGAACAGCGCCTCGTTGTCGCCGTACGACACTGGATGTTCAGCCGCCACCCGCGCAGGTGCGACCAGAACGCGGCGGCCGCGGGATCCGTGGCCCGGGTGAACGCGGCGGACATCATCATGAACGGCCGGTCCAGATCGCCGGCCAGCGGCGGGTTCGGAACACGACGCCGGGCCCTACCGCTAGGCCGGTCCTTCGCACATGACGAGTTCGGATGAACTGGTGATGCGACCGGTACCCCGGTGGGGTACACCAGGCGCAGCGACCGCTGTCGGGACGCAGCCACCGAACGGCGTGGCAGTGGGGACAGCGGCTCTGTAGCCCGCCGGGAACGGGGGCGGGCACGGATGCAGCTCCTGATGCGGTGCTGTCAGGGAGCTCTGCGTGGCTTCGGACGGTCGGTATCAGGCTGACAGGTGCCCTGGGGCCGGGCGGGCTACGGCTGACGAGCCCGCGAGAGGGCGAGCCGATGGCCGGGGCGGTGAAAGGCGGTCGGTCGTGCGCACGCGAGGCGGTTCACAGGGGCGGGAGGGAACGGCGCGCCGTGCCTGCCTGCCGCTCCCGCGCCGGGTGGCGCGGCTCGGGCGGCAGGACGGACTCAACCGGTGACCGCTTTGGGGGAGGCGGAAGCGGGACGGGCGGCTCGGCGGCTGGGAGGGCGAGGAGGTCGCCGGGTGTGCAGTCGAGGGCGGTACACAGCGCGGTCAGGGTGGACAGCTTCACCTGCGCCGCCTGCTTGGTGAACAGCACCGACACCGACGCCGCGGACATCTCGACCCGGGCGCGTTCGGCGAGCAGGCGGCGCAGCTGGGTGGCGGTCCACACACCGCGCTCAGCGGCCGCCATCCGCAGCCTCCACCGGACGCCGGGCGGTGGAGGCTGCGGGGGTGTCCGCGGGGCGCGGAGAGCTGGCGAAGGCGCGTAAAAAGGTGCGGCGGATGTGCCGGCGGCTGGAGGCGCCGGGCGGGCGCCGGGAGAGAGCTATAAGCGCCCTGTTACGAAAAGTGTTTGGCTGGATACAGTGAGTGCTGACCGGGTTGACTACCACTGCAACCCCGATGGGCAGGAGGATTGTCGATGCGACGCATCGCAGCCACTCTCGCAGTACTGGCCACCGCAGCCGCGATGACACTCAACTTCACCAGCCCCGCCTCCGCGGCTACGGGGACCCTCTACATCAACGGCGTCGGGCACTACAATCCAAGCGGGTGTTTCCCAACAGGGGGCATCAGCGCGATCATCGCCAACGAAACCGGCAGCAACGTCTTCGTCTACTCGGATGCCGGCTGCCAGGGCGATGTGAACGACGTCGTGCAGCCCGGGGAGACGACCGTGGCCTTTGGCGCGAGCCTGAAGGTCGATTGAGCCGGGGCCGTATGGGCGTTGTCGCCCCAAGCCGGCGACAACAGGCGCCGAAGCGGGCACAGACCACTTACGAGGCGGGGCCGGCCCGGCCGACGGCCGAGGCCAATCGACCCCATGCCGCAACGGCTGACCCGTAGTCCGTTCGGGCGCTGCCCGGGCCAGCAAGGTGCTGCCGGGGGAGGCCGACAGGGCCGCTCGCGGCGCGGGGCCGACCGGGCGGGCACGGTGGATCATGAACACTCCCGCCGAGACTGACGATGCGTTCGGTCAGCACGCGACAGCACGGCTCATCCCGCTCACGAGCCAGCGCGGGCACCCCCAGGACGGGAAGACCCTGCGCAGGAACATCCGGGGCGGGGATGGAGACGGTTGGCCGGCTGTCGGCCTGGCCGGTGCGGGCGGCGCAGGGACCGCGCGCGCGTCCGGGACAGCCAGCGGCACGCCAAGGGCGCTGGCGCGTGACAACCGTCGGCTGCGGCGGCGACCTCGGTTCGTCATGGCCGACAGCTTGCCCCGCCCCACGACGGCCATGCCGGGCGCGACACGGGAATCCACGAGACCCGGCCTTGCGGTACAGCGCCGCGGAGGGGCCGGGCCGTGACCCGTCGGTCTCGATGAAAGCGGGCACAAGCCCCGGGCGGGTCGGCCGGATATCCGCGTGCCGGCCGACCCGCAAAGGGGCGGCGCCCGAGCCGCCCGGAGCGGTGGGGGATGTACGAGCCGGGCAGCAGTGCGAGCAAGGTGTCCGCCGCGCGCCTCTGGTGGAGACGCTCACCCGGTTCAACGACCGGACAACGGCCGAGGACACGAGGACCGCGTCGCATGGCCTTCGACACGCAGAGGGCCCGGTGGGAGCGGTGGGTTCCGTCCGGCGGGGCGGCGGGCAGGGCCGGGGGTGTGCGGCGGGCGGCCGGGGTTCTGCCGCGCCTCGGCCGCCCTGGGCCGCCGCGCCCGCGGTCCGGTATGCCGGAACGCGGGACGAGAGCGGTCAGGCGCGCCCCACCCCGTGCGCCCGTAATGTCAACGAGACGACCCGAGGAAAGGCACGTACGGGTCGACGGGGGGAGCACCTGGTCGCAGCCGGTGATGTCCAGCAGACGCGCGACCTGGTGCGAGGGACGCGCCAGGTGGACGACAGCGCCCTGGCGGCGGGCCTGGATCCGGGCCAGCAGCAGGGCGTTCAGAGCGGCCGAGTCCATGAACGTCACAGCGCTCAGGTCCAGCAGCAGCATCGGCGGCACCGGCTGCGGTGCCAGAGCGCGGTGTGCGGCCCTGGTGAAGACCGGCACCCGGTCCTGGTCCAGCTCCCCCGCACACGCCAACAACGACCCGGCCAAACCGTCCCGGACGGTGACCGTGAACACCTGTGTCATCGATCGGCTGCTCCCTCGGCTCCCGCCCCTTATGGCATGTCCACTTTAGGCGCGGCCCGGACGGCCCCGGACCGGGACGTTTGCAAGGCCCCGGGGCACCCCGGCCCCCCGTTCAGCACTATCGCTGCCGGATGGTGAGCAGTTCCACCCACACCGTCTTGCCCCCGGGATCCGGTGTTGTCACACCCCAGCAGGCGGTGAGGCGTTCCACGGCCAGGAATCCGTAGCCGCCCGGGCGTCCGAGGGCGAGGGGCCGTGGCGGGGCCTGGTTGTGGTCACCGACCCTGACCCGCACCACCCCGGGACGGTAGTCGAGGGCCAGTTCGCGCACGCCGGCCGTGGACGCAGGCATTGGTAGGGCCTGGGCCGCCGTCCCCGCCGACGACTGGGCGAACTGGCCGCCGGCTGGGCCCGCGGGTCAGCCGTCCAGTTTCGCGTACAGGCCGCGGCCCGGGCGCTGCGCCCGGCCGGCTTTGGCCAGGCGCTCCAGCATGGTGCGCACCGCGTTCACGTTGTCCGCCGACTCCTCGATCCCCAAACGGGCGATCACCTCCCTGGCGCGCAGCGGTTCCTGGGCGTCGGCCAGCAGGGCCAGGACGCTGTCGGAGGTGGCGCCGGTGGTGCGTCGCCCGGGCACGGGCGCGGCCTTTTCGCTTTTCTCGGTGGCCGGCCCGGCGCCGGTGCGCACCGGCCCGGTGCCCGGGGCGGCGGCCGTCTTCTTCGCCGCGGTCTTCTTCGCGGGCGTCGCGTTCTTCGCTGTGGTTTTCTTCGCGGGTGCCGCCTTCTTGGCGGTGGTCTTCTTCGCGGGTACCGCCTTCTTGGCGGTGGTCTTCTTCGCCGTCTTCGTGACCGTGTCCGTGCCCACGGTGGTCTTCTCGGCCGGCTCCCCGCCCCGGTCCAGCGCCGCCTCGATTTCGGCCGCGAGCTGCTGCGGCCGGACCCCGACAAAGGCGTCCGCCTCTGCCCGAATGCTGCGCACCGGCGTGATGTCCTGCGAGGCCGGCAGTCCGGCCAGCGCCTGCAGGCCCTCGATGGCGCCGCGTACGGCGTTCTCACGCGCCACAGCGGCGGCCAGCTCATCCTCCAGACGCCGCCGCCGCGCCTCGATGCCGGGAAGTTCCGCCTGCAGCTGGGCGATGGTGTCACTGAAACGGTTCTCTGCCACGGTTCCTCGTCTCGTCCGCCCACGCGAATGTCGCAGGGACTGTGCGATCTTTATCCCACTGCCGCCCACTGCCACCACACTGCGACCTGCATCCCCGGAGTCGCCTTCCGCGGCGTCCACCCGCCGTTGCGTTCCTGAAGCGGCATCGCGGCGACCTGCGGATACGCCTGAGCCAGTACCACACCCAGCGAACGCGCCATCCCCGTCTCCTCCCTCATCGTGCCCGCGTCCTCCCCTGCCAAGGCACCGGACCGACACCGGCGCCGACTCAACGACGAGCAGCACGTGATCGTCACTCGCTACGTTGCACCAGCGCGCGGCGTACAGCGTCGCGCTGACGCGCGACGACTCGGCATGCACGACGGCTCTGGCACGACGATGCTCGGGCGGGCGCCGAGGACGAGCCGGCCATCCACCAGGACCACCCAGTACTTGCCGTGGCCGGGGTGGTGGCGGCGCACAGTCCCTGGGCACGTCGTCCCCCGCACCCGACGGCGCGCTTGCCTGAGTCGTGCGGCTGATCTTTCGGCATTCGCCGCCGCAAGCGCGGTACGTGTCCGATGATGTGACTGTCCGGCGCCGGGGTGGGCGGGCCGGAGCCGGGGAAAGGGACCGCTTGTGGAGATCGTCAGCAGCACCGGCCTGGACGGCCTGCCCTGGCCGGAACTGCTGCCCGACCGAAACCCCGTGCTGGTCTTCCCCACGCACCCCACACGCCTGCCCCTCCCCGACGACGGCTGGGCCGGCTGCGACACCGCCCACACCTTCCCGGCCGACCCGCAGCCCGGCTGGTCCGCCGTCATCGTCGGCACCCAACTGACCATCCACCGCCCGGGCGGTGCGGCGTGGTTCGACGGCGAGATCACCGCCACCCGTGAATGGCACCGCCGCGTCCGCGACCAGCACACCCTGCTGCTGATCACCGGCGCCTTCACCAGCGCCTTCGACCTCCGCCCAGCCGCCGCGGCCGGCCGACTCCTGCTGCTCACCACCCCGGTCAGGCACACCCACAGCCCGTGACCCCGTCTTCAAGCTCGATGGTCAGCACCCGCGCGGCCCGATAGCGAGCAGCTCCGCCCACACCGTCTTGCCACCGGGATCCGCTGTCACACCCCAGCGCGCGGTCGGGCATTCCAGGGCCAGGAGTCCGCAACCGCCCGGATGAGGCGGCCCCGGACCAGGCAAGGCCCGGCCGGGCTCGCGGGCGCGGCGCCGCGTGCGGCCGTGGCGTCGGTGGGCTGGGCAAGGGCGCTGGACGCGACTCAGGGCGGACTCGGCACTGATCCGTGCCGGGGCGTCCTGAAGCCGCCGGACAGCATCCTCCGCCTCCGTGCGGATTGCGCCGCGGCTGACGCCGTGGTCGCGGGCAAGGGCGGCGTGGAGCGGCCCTCCAGGTACGCGGCGCGTACGTCGGCGGTCTTGTCGGCCGGGACGGCGGGGCGGCGGGGCGGCGGCCGTCACCGACCTCGACCAAGAGACCCTCGACCACTGGCTGGCCGGCCGGCCCACGAAGCTGCGGGCCACCACCTCCTTCGTCCGCTGGGCCGTCGCCCGGCGGCGCGGAGCGCATGGCTGGTCCCTGCGATCAGGTATAGACGAAGGCCCCGGGCGCGGTAGTGGTGCCGCCCGCCGTCGTCACGGTGACGTTCACCGGGCCGGGGGCAGCCGCGGGGGGAGTGATGGCGGCGATCCTGGAGCACGTGGGATGGTGCTGCTGACGCTGATCACTAGCGGAACCATGACGCTCTCCCTTCCCAAATTCTGATCCGACCCAACCGCATCGCGACTGACGTCCCGTCAGCAGCGCTCAAGAAGGGTCGTAGACATAGGGCAGGGCGTTGCTGTTTCCGGCCGGGGTGTGCGCCACGACGTTCACCGTGCCGGGTGCCCCGCCCGGGCTGGTCGCGACGACCTGGGCGTCGGAGATCGCCGCGAACGAGGCCGGGACGCCGCCGAAGGTCACCGCGTCGGTGTAGGTGAGGTTGCTGCCGCCCAACACGACCGCCTCGCCGCCGAGATGAGAGCCGCGGGAGGGGGTGAGGCTGGTCAGGACGGGTGCCGCGAGGAACGTGTAGTACGGGTTTCCGGTGGCCGCGGAGCCGGTCCCGCCCGGTGTGGTGACGGTGACGACGACCGTGCCGAGCCCAGCTGGAGCGGTCACGGTGAGCTGGTTGTCGGAGATCACGTGGATGTTGGTGGCCGGGCTTCCCCCGAAGGTCACGGCGCTGGTGAGCGTCAGATTGCTGCCGAACACGGTGACGGTGTTGCCTCCGGTGGCCGGGCCGAGGTGGGAGGACAGATCGCTGACGGTGGGCGCGGCGAGGTAGAAGTACGGCAGTGGATTGCTGGTGCCTGCAGCCGTGGTGACCGTGACACCGACCGACGACGGCGGCCCGGCCGGGGCAACCACGGTGATCTGCGTCCCGGTGTCGGTGAGGATGGTGGCGGGGTTCGCACCGAACATCACCGAGGTGGCACCGGAAAGGCTGGTGCCGTTGAGCGTGACCGTGTTGCCACCCGAGGTAGGACCGGAAGCGGGACTGAGACTGCTGAGGGAGGGGACGGACGCGGCGACGTAGGTGTAGGTCAGGGCGTTACTGGTACCTCCGGCCGTGGTGACCGTGACACCCACCGCTGACGGCAGCCCAGCCGGGGCAATCACAGTGATCTGCGTCCCGGTGTCGGCGAGGATGGTGGCGGGGTTCGCACCGAACATCACCGAGGTAGCACCGGAAAGATTGGTGCCGTTGAGGGTAACCGTGTTGCCACCAGAGGCAGGACCCGCCGACGGGCTGAGACTGCTGAGGACCGGTACTGAGGTGTAAGCGTAGGTGAGAGCGTTGCTGGTGCCTCCGGCCGTGGTGACCGTGACACCGACCGACGACGGCAGCCCAGCCGGGGCAACCACGGTGATCTGTGTTCCGGTGTCGCTAAAGATGGCGGCGGGATTGGCACCGAACATCACCGACGTGGCGCCGGAAAGATTGGTGCCGTTGAGGGTCACCGTGTCGCCACCCGACGGGGGCCCGAGGCGGGACTGAGACTGCTGAGAGAGGGGACGGACGCGGCGACGTAGGTGTAGGTCAGGGCGTTGCTGGCGCCCGTCGGCGCCGTGACCGTGACCTGCACCGTACCGGTTCCTGCGGGGGTCTTGGCCGTGCTCAGGGTGTCGCTCGCGATGACGAAGTTGGTGCCGTTGGCGCCGAACCGGACCTGCGTGGCGCCGGTGAAGCCGGAGCCGGTGATGATGACGCTGGTACCGCCGGCTGGAGCACCTTGGGCGGCGCTGACGCTGGTCACTACGGGGGCCATGAGGCTCTTCTCCTTCTCCTGGCGCCTGGGAGACGGTGTGCCCTGGCCGGGGGTGTCGGCCCAGGCTCCGGGACGTCGCCGCCCGCCACGCGTCGCGGGCGGGCGGGCGGCGACTCGGTGCTCGTGCGGTCCGTGCCCGGCCTTCCCTGACGGTCAGACGATCGTGAAGGGCTCGGCGTTGGAGTTGCCGCCGCAGGTGTGGACCGTGATGCTTCCGAGCCCGGTGGCGAGTCCGCCTGGCACGGTGGCGACGAGCTGGGTGTCGCTGACGGGGGTGAAAACCGCGGTGGCGGTGGCGGCGGCGCTGTCGGTGAAGGTGACGGTGTCGACGTTGACGAAACCCGTGCCGTTGACGGTGATCTGGTCCCCCGCGGTACCCGATGCGGGCACCACCGAGGTGATGGCCGGCGCGAGGTAGTAGTCGATCTGGGTGCTGCCCGAGGCGCTGGTGCCGCCGGCGGTGCTGATGGTCAACGGCTGGGTCGAGACCGTGGCGACCTGGCCCGGGTTGGCCGGCGCGGTGAAGGTGACCTGACCCGACTGGGTGGGGGCGACCGCCACGGTACCGACGGTGCCCACCGCCACCTGCGTGCCGGTGAGGAAGTTGGTGCCGAACAGCGTGACCGCACCGCCGGTGGCGGCCGGCACGCAGGTGACGTTCGTCCCCGTGGTGGTCGGCGTGGCGATGACGAAGAACGGCAGCGCGTTGCTGGTGGCGCCGCTGCTGCTGGTGACACTGACCGAGACCTGGCCGGAGCACGGTGCCGAACTGGGCACCACGAAGGTGACCTGGGTGGCGGTGACAGTCGTCGGAGTGACCGTCGCCGCACCGAAGTTCACCCTCGTCGTGGTGGACAGAGAGGTACCGTTGATCTGGACGGTGTCCCCGGGCTTGCCCTGGTTGGTGGTGGTCGTCGTGTCCACCAGCGAAGTGATGGTTGCCATGATCTTTCTCCTTCGAACGTGCCTGCCGCCCTGCCGTGAGTGAGCAGGAGCAGGCGGATGGATGACGCGGCCAAGCAGCCGCATGGGAAGCCCCGGTGGGCGCAGTGGGGTGTGAGGACATGTGAAGGCCGTTGCCTCAGGGCGCCTGGGCGGGTGGTCCTGTGTGAAGTGCCGTGGCGCCACCTCACGGGGCGCCGTCAACCTCGCTCAACTTCGTGGTCGCGGCGCGGTCGTAGCAGGCACGGGCGTGTTCGCTCACTGTGCCGCGAACCCGTCGCGGAAGAGAGCAAGTTGAATGGCCTGGGTTTTCAGCATGGGGCGGTCAAAGGGGTGGTGGCGCAGTTGTTCGGGGCGTTGCCGGCCACGATGCTGGCGAGCAGCGTGACGGAGCCCGCGTTCCGGTAGATGCCGCCACCGTTGACGCTGGCGGTGTTACCGGTGACGCTGCCGGCGGTCATCGTCAGCGCGGTATCGGTGTAGATGCCGCCGCCGTACGAGGCGTGGCTGCCCCGGACGGCGCTCGAGGTGATGGTCAGCGACCCGCCGAGGTTGGCGATGCCGCCGCCCACGCCGAGGGCGGCGTCGCCGTTGCTGATCGTGACCGTGCCGAAGGTGAGCTGCCCGTGGGAAAACGGGAATTCCTAGGGCCTGTCCACTGGATGTAGGTGCACAACGGCGCAAGGATCAGGTCACCGCCCCCCGCGGCGTTGGCTTCGTCGACGGCATTGACCAATGCCGTCTCGCTGCACGGCACGGCCACCGCTTGCGCCGGACCCAGGGCATCTGCGTGTGCTGCCGCAGCGGTGAGCAAGTGCCCGCCGACCGCGCCGGACCCGGCCAGTAATCGAAATATATTGATGGCTCGCACCACGCCTCCCCTGGACGTATGAGCCACCCTCACCAGCCGATGCACCGCGAGAGCGCGTCGGCCGACGGCTTCCTCCGGTGGGTGCCCTCGCGAGCCCGCGCCAGTATGCGCAGGCAGATGCCAGCTGCGTTCCCCAGCGGAGGGATGGGCAGCCCACCTGGTCGGATACCACAAGTAAGCCATCTGGGCTGCGCACGAACAAGAGCTTTGACGATTTGCCACCCATTCGGCGCAGCGCACGGGAGTGTCTAGTGATTTCTTCGGGAGTGGACGGGTCCCACCCCGGGGGCCGTCCCGGGCGAGCTGGGGACTGGGTGCTTTTCGTACTGATCGCCGGTGCCGGTCGTTGTACCAGACGTGACGATCGCAGAGCGGAACTGGTGGACGCGGGCGCGGGTGCGCTTTCTGGAAGAAGTCGATGTCGAGGCGGTACATCCACGGCGCCGGCGGGTCTTCTGGCAGGGGGAAGAAGAGGTGATGGTCCAGTGGGGCCTCGCCGGACGCCGGGTGGACCGCAGCACCTGGTGGACCAGCATCGACGTCAACGGCGCGTACATCGTGATGGCCCCCTCAGTCGAGGTCCTCGAAGTACTCGAGGAACAGCCGCCCACCAGCTGGTGAACCGGCGGTCGACCGAAGCCTCCCGGGCGTCCCGGGGGCGCTTTCCGGCGAGGGGTGTTCGATGCGGCGGCGCAGTAGCGGGCGGCGGATTTCGGTATGACAGGCGCGCCGAGAGCGCCGGGGCAGTCGCGTTCGGGTGTGCCGGGGTCGTGGTCACCAGCCGGCTGTGCTGTTCTTCGCCGCGGGCGCGCAGCCCCACTCCTGGGATGCGCGCCCGCGCGGACTACGGAACGGGGGGCGCCGTAGCCACTCGACCACCGTAGCGAACCGCAGCTATTCCAGGACGAGCGAGGCGTCGCGGCTCAGCATCCTGGCGACCTGGCGCTTGGTGAAATCCTGGTCGATCAACTCCTGGGTCAGCCTCGCGGCCTCGTTGGGACGGTTCGGGTCAGCGGGACTCACCCCTCACCTCCGGCTGCGGCTGCGGCTGCGGCTGCGGCTGCAGGGCGGCGGTACCGGGAGGCCAGGACAAGCACTGGGCAGCGTGCGTGGGCCCGGCGAGCAGATCCAGCGGCCCCATCCCCCAGTGCCGAGCCAGGGTGTCCACCTCATCCAGCGACCACGGCTGCGTCCCGGACTGACGGCGGGAAACCTTGTCCTGCGTCAGCCCCACAGCCGCGGCCAGCTCATGCTGGCTCTCCCCCGTGCGCTGCCTGATCGCGGCCACCGTCAGCCGCAGCGTTTCCAACGTACTCAGCACCATACGACGCAATCTATGAGTTGTTCATGGGAAAAATCCGTTAATCATGGATAGAACCCCTCGATTGAATGACGCTAGTGCGTACCGGGTTACGACCGAATGCGTTCAACAAGCGCGACGGAAGGTGCAGGCGGCCGGGCCCGGGATCTTCCGTGTTTCTCTGTGCACCGGAGAGACGATCTCCTCGCTCGTCGGCCGGGTCGCCGCCCCCTACGGCCTGGGCGACGCCGATGCCGGTTTCTCGTAGCCGCACGGCCCGCTGCGACACACGTGGCATCCCATCGACTCGCTACCTCAAAGTGATCGGACCAGGGCATTTAATGATGTTTTGTCCTGATTATTTGCCAGGCGTCCCGTCATGCCCGCGCCTTGTAGCGTGAGGGGCGCAGGGCGCTTCGCTGTGAGGAGAGGTGAACCCGCGGATGAGTGCTCGTACTCGCGGACAAGGCGATCTGCCGTGGTACCAGGTCAGCCGTCACCGGCCCGTGGCCGTGTTCAACAGGACCCCGGCCGGTGGGACGACCCCGGTCCGTACCGCCGTCGCGTCCGACCCGGTCGGCTCGGGTGGACGACGTGGAGAGCGCGGCGTGGGGACGGTATCGATGGGGAGCGCGCTGCTGTCCGGCATGGCGCTGCTGGCGGCCACGGCTCCACCGGTGGCCGCCGCGCCAGTGGAGGCCGCGCCAGTACGGGTGCAGCGGGCTGATCCGTCGCAGACCTTCACCTTCACCGGCGCTGCGCAGACCTTGACGGTCCCGGCGGGGGCCGTGGTGACGATCACCGCGGACGGCGCCGGCGGCGCCGACAACACCGGCACCGCCTGTACCGTCACGGGGACGGGCGGGACGGGCGCGCAGGTCGTGACCACCCTGCCGCAAACCGTCGCCCCGACGACGTTCACCATCGACGTCGGCGGTACCGGCGGCAAAGGCTGCAACGGCACCGGGACAGGGGGTGCCGGGGGGTTCAACGGCGGCGCCCCGGGTGGGGCCGGCGCGGGCAGTGGTGCCCATTTCGAAGGTCCGGGTGGGGGCGGAGCTTCCAGCGTCAGCGCGGGCGGCTCCTTGCTGGTGGTCGCCGGGGGCGGCGGTGCCGCCGGCGGCACCGGAGCCGGCTCTGCGGGAGGGAACGGAGGCAACGGCGGAACAGCGGATGGCACCGACGGTACCGCGGGAAGTGCCACCGGCCCTGGGGCTTCGCCGGGGCAGGGCGGGGGCGGTGGCAGCACCACCACCAGCACCGGTGGCGCCGGCGGGGCCGCCGGCACCGCTGCATTCTGTGCGGCCACGCATGGCGGGCCGGGAGGCGGGTTCACCGGTGCCGCGGTCGGCACCGGCGGCACCGGCGGCACCTTCGACGGCGGCTGCACCTCCACTACCGGTGCCGGTGGGGGCGGCGGAGGCGGATACTTTGCCGGCGGGGGCGGCGGCAGCGCCACCGTCAACAGCAACGGCACCTCAGCGGGCGGGGGCGGAGGTGGTGGGGGCAGCAGCTTCGCCACCCCCACGGGTCTCCCCACGTCCTACGCGCCGTCGACGATCGGGACAGCGAACCACAACGGCCAGGTGACCATCTCCTACACGGTCCCGTCCTTGACCATCACCAAGACCCACACCAGGCACTTCACCCAGGGGCGGGACGGCACCTACACCATCACCGTCGGCAACGCCACCGGAGCCGCCCCGACCGACGGCACCACGGTCACCGTGTACGACACCCTCCCCGACGGGCTCAGAGCCGACAGCATCAGCGGCACGGGATGGAACTGCACCCTGAACAACCTCACCTGCACCCGCAGCGACGTCCTTGCCGCCGGAAGCAGCTACCCGCCCATCACCCTGGAGATCGACGTCTCCTGCAACGCCCGCGACCAGGTGACGAACACCGTCACCGCCATCGGCGGCGGCGACACCGCCAGCCACATCGCCTCCGACCCCACCAGGATCAAGCGCCACGAGCACCACGAGCGCTGCGAGCGCCACGAGCACTGGTAGACCGACCGACCCGGACCAACGGCGGGGCCGTCCGCACGACGGCCCCCCAGGAAGCGACGTGCCACCAGGCACGGGAGAGGCGCCAGCTGCGACAGGCCGAGGTGTCGCCATGAACGACAGCGTGGCCACCGGGAACGGTCATGCGGGCCACGACACGCCCCGTATCGCGCCGGCCGCGCGATACGGGGAGGTCAGCGGTGACCGGGGAAGGAGACGGTCAGAGTCATCCGTACTCGAAGACGTCCTCGCAGTGGCCGGGCACGCACGCCCAGGCGGTGGCGCGGACCTCGGCTCCGGCCGACCGAGCCCGGCCGATCACGGGTCCGCCCCCGGCGATCTCCCGGGCGGCCGTAAGCTGCCGAGGCCTCGAGAAGGCGCTCGAGGCCTCCACCCGCAGGTGTCGGCCTTCCGGCACCTCAGACAGGGACGGCGACGACACGACAGTCCGGGTGCCCGCTCAGCGATGTCGCTCGACCGGCCGGCGGTGAGGCGGGGGGCAGGGACGCGAACCGGCCGCCGGCAGGGCTGGGCCCGCAGGTCAGCCGTCCAGTTTCACGTACAGGCCACGGCCCGGACGCTGCGCCCGGCCAGCCTTGGCCAGGCGATCCAGCGCGGTGCGCACCGCGTTCACGGTGTCCGCGCGAACGCAGGCTCGCCTGGCTCGACGATCGCGGGCACCGGCCGCTGCGCAGGCGCGGTACCGATGCCCCGGCCATGGTCGACATCCGGCAGCCCCGGTACGGTCGTTCCCGCCGGCCTGGAGGGATGGGGCTGCATCGTGCGCTGAAAGCTGCCGGGCATCTCACGTCCCTCGCAGCCCGGCGACGGGGTACGCATGCGCCCAAATGGGTGATTAGCAGTCATATACCTTGGTTTTACGGCTGTTTGGATGACTCACTTGTGGTGTCCGATCAGGGGGCTGCCCATCCCTCCGTTGGGGAAGGTAGTCCATCGGTATGTGGTGGTGTGTGCCTGTCACAGGCCCGCGAGGGCGCCCATCGGAGGAAGCTGTCGGCCGACGTGCTTTCCCAGCGCACGGGCTGACGAGGGTGGCTCAGGCGTCCGGGGAGGCGTTCTTGCGAGCCGTCAACATACTTCGAGTGCTGTTTGGGACCGGCGCTGTCGGTGCGCTCATCCTCACCGCCCCGGCGGCCCACGCGCAGACCGTGCGTGCGGCGTCCACGGTGATCGTGCCGTGCAGCGAAACCGCGTTGGTCAGCGCCGTCGACGCGGCCAACGCCGCCGGGGGCGGTGCCCTGATCCTGGCACCCTTTTGCACCTATTCCCTCACCGGAGCCCACAGTTCGGGTGGGACCGGCGGACCGGCGGGGCTGCCGAACATCACCACGCCGGTCACCATGACCGGGCTGGCCACCCAGATCACCCGCGCGCCCGGTGCGCCCGCGTTTCGCATCATCGAGGTGGACGGGCCCTCGCATCTGCCCGCCGACAACGGCCAGCTCGCCTTGACCGCGGTCGCCGTCAGCAACGGTGACGCCGGTTTCGGGGTGGGCGGCGGCATCGCCAACCTCGGCGGGTCGGTCATCCTGATCGGCGGGGGTGTCAGCAACAACCGTGCCTCGTTCGGCGGCGGCATCTACACCGACACCGTACTGACGATGACCACCAGCAGCGTCACCGGCAACACCGCCACGGTCGACGGCGGCGGCATCTACCAGAACGCCGGCTCCGTCGCGCTGGTGGCCACCAACGCCTCCGGCAACTCCCCGAACAACTGCGCCGCCACCCCGCCCCTGACCGCGCCCTGCTGAAGCCCGACGGCGGCACCCCGGGACACTCCCGCCCACCCACCCGGGCGGCAGTCAGGTCGACGGCGGTGGAACCACGCCGCCCGCACCACACTCTCGTGCCCGCTCCCCTCCAGGTCAGCGACTTCCGGCAGCGCTGCGAGCCCTGCCCCGTGACTGCCGGAACCCGATCACGCCCTGTGCGACGGACCGTCGATACGCCGGCTCCGGCGCACTGGGCAACAGTGTCATCCGCAACAGCAAAGGAGATCAGTCATGGCACCCGTCATCACCTCCATCTCGCCCACCTCGGGCCACTCCGGCCAGACGATGACCATCACCGGCACCGGTCTGGGGAGCCTGAGCACCACCAAGGTGAACATCGGCACCAAGACGGTCACGCCCACCACGGCCAGCAACACCTCCGTCACCTTCCCCATCCCGCCGGGGTGCAACGGCCAGGCCAACGTCACCGCGACCGTCTCCGGGGTCAACAGCAACAGCAGCGCCTTCTTCTACGTCGCCGCCCCGACGGTCACGTCGCTGACCCCCAGCACCGGCCCCGCCGCGCCCGGCGCCATCGACGTCTTCGGCACCGGTTTCGCGACCGCGACCTCGGTCGCCTTCGACGCGATCGGCACCGCCGTCCCCACCGTCCTGTCGGACAGCCAGCTGAGCGTCACCCCTCCGGCCCACGGCGCCTTCACCGGCTGCACCGACGCGGCGGACGTGATCGTCACCGGCAGCGGCGGCACCAGCTCCCCGATCGGCGCGGCGGGTCAGTTCACCTACTACGCACTGCCGACGGTCACCAGCGTGACGCCCAACACGGGGCCGGCGGGCACCACCGGGGTCATCGTCTCCGGCACCTGCTTCGTCGACGTCAGCTCCGTGACGTTCACCCCCGTCGGCGGTGGAGCGTCCACCCCGGCCGTCAACGTCAGCGCCATCAGTGTGGGCAGCCTGACCCTCGACGTGCCCGGCACCCTGGCCACGGGCACCTACGACATCCAGGTCACCAACCCCGGCGGCACCAGCGCGGCCGTTGCCGCCGACCACTTCATCGTCGTCTAAGCCCCGGGCGAGGCACGGGCACCGAACAGCGGGCGGCACGGTCGCCCTACGGCCCGTCGACGCGGATCCGACGGGCCGCGACCACGGACGCCATGTGCCCTGGCCGCCCACAGCGGCCTGGGCACCCCACCAGCCACGCAAAGGAGCATCCGATGGCTCCGGTCATCAGCAGCATCAACCCCAACCACGGGCCGCCCACGGGGGGCACGGCCGTCACGATCACCGGCAGCGGCTTCATCGGCGCGACCTCGGTGAAGTTCGGAACCGTGCCGGTGTCGTCATTCACGCTGGTCAGCGACAGCCAGATCACCACCATCGCCCCTGCGGGCACCGGTTCGGCCGCCGTCACCGTCGCCACGCCACTCGGCACGAGCAACGGCGTCACCTATACCTACGGCACCGTGCCGGTGATCACCAGCCTGACCCCGACCTCCGGCACAGCCGGCACCTCAGTGGTCATCAACGGCTCCGGATTCACCGGTACGTCATCGGTGCACTTCGGAACAGCATCAGCGGCATTCACGGTGCTCAGCGATGGGCAAATCCAGGCCACAGCCCCCGCAGGCACCGGAACAGTCCAGGTCACGGTCACCACACCGGCAGGCACCAGCAACGGTGCGGCCTTCACCTACACGGTTCTGCCGGTGATCACCAGCCTGACCCCGACCTCCGGCACAGCCGGCACCTCAGTGGTCATCAACGGCTCCGGATTCA
>NZ_JBSFGK010000047.1:0-8939 GCF_053596495.1 Kitasatospora sp. NPDC001683 | reverse complement strand
GGAACGGTCCAGGTCACGGTCACCACACCGGCAGGCACCAGCAACGGCGTGGCCTTCACCTACACGGTTCTGCCGGTGATCACCAGCCTGACCCCGAACCAGGGGCCGACCAGCGGCGGGAACACCGTGACCATCTCCGGCACCGGCCTTTCGGGTGCGACCTCGGTGCTGTTCGGTACGCACGCCGCGACGATCACCGCCAACACCGCCGCCCAGATCACCGTCACCGCACCCGCGGGAGCGGCGCAGTCGGTCAACGTCACGGTCACCACCTCGGCGGGCACCAGCAACCCGCTGCCCTACTTCTACGTCGCGGCCCCCGCCGTCACCGGCCTGATTCCGACCATGGGACCGAGTGGTGGCGGGAACACCGTCACCATCTTCGGCTCCGGCCTGGCTCTCACCAGCGCCGTGCACTTCGGGTCCGCCGCAGCCACCAACGTCACCGTGATCTCCGACAGTCAGGTCACCGCCACTGCCCCGGCCGGCACGGGGACAGTCCTGGTCACGACCACCACACCAGGCGGCACCAGCACCATCGGGCTGGGCAACGCCTACTACACCTATGTCGCGCTGCCCGTCATCAGCTCCCTCAGCCCCGCCCAGGGTTCGGTGTCCGGCGGCGACGACGTCCTGATCAGGGGAAGCAACCTCACCTACACCGACGCCGTGTTCTTCGGAACCGCCCCGGCGTCCTTCGCCGCGGTCTCCGACACCATGGTCGTCACCACCTCACCGCCCGGTGCCGTCGGCCCGGTCACCGTCACCGTCCACTCCCCGGGCGGCACCAGCAACGGCGCCACCTTCCAGTACCAGCCGTAGCGCATCCCGAACGCCAGCGTCCACATCAAAGGAGGCGTCGTACACATTGATGAGCGGTGGATGACGAGACGATCAGCTGCGGGTCCCCCGGTGACGGGCACGGCGGTCGCCTGGGGTGAAGTCGATGCCGGGGCGGTGCACCCACGGCGCCGGCGGGTCTTCCGACTGGGGGAAGAGGAGGTGATGTTCCAGGCGCCTCGCCGGACGGCGGGTGGACCGGGGCACCTGGTGGACGAGCATGGACGTCAACGGCGCGTACATCGTGATGGTCCCCTCGGTCGAGGTCCTCGAAGAACTCGAGGAACAGCCGCCCACCACCGGGTGAACCGGCAGCCCCCGCAAAGCGGCCCCGGCATCCCAGGAGCGCTTCCCGGCGGAGGGTCCCATGCGGCGGTGCAGTAGCCACCGGCAGGCGGGCAGCGGATTCCGGTGCGGCAGGCACGCCGGAGCACCGGGGCAACGCGGTCGGGTCTGCCGGCCGGTCGTGCTGTTCTTAGCGGCGGGCGCGCAGCCCCACTCCTGGGATGCGCACCCGCCGCTGACTACGGAAAGGGGGGAGCCGTAGTCGCTCGACCACCGTAGCGGACCGACGCCATGAGAATACAACGCGTAACGGAGACGAAGACAACCAGCGGTCCGCGTGACATCCGCTTCGAGCCGGCCCGGACGTGGCTCCCCTCCGCGCATACCCCGGCCGTTCAGGCGGCCCGCAGGGCGTCCAGGAGAGCGGCCTGCTGCTCGGTCAGCTTCCCGTCGCTACGCACCTTGTCCTGCTTGCGCAGCCACGCGCCGGGCCGGAACGCCGGGTCCGCCTCGCCGCCGGTGCGGTTGGCGGGCCCGTCGAGGGTGCCGCCGGCGGCGAGGTAGGCGAGCAGGCGCCGGTAGGAGCGGTTCCAGTCCGGCTCCAGGCGCCACAGCTCGTCCAGCGCGTCCAGCTTCGCCGCCTGGTCGGCACCGAGGGCCTCGGCCTTGCGCTGGCGGCGCATCCACGCCCCTACCGCGTAGCCGTCCAGCTTCTCCGTCGAGGGGATCGCCAGGTGGCCGTGGTGGGCGGCCCAGGCACGGGCGTAGGCGTAGCCGCGTTCCCAGGCGTTGGCGTGCTTGGACCAGATCATGCCCAGCGCGTACAGCTCCGAGACCCGCGCGGCATCGAGCAGGCCTTGGCCGTTCAGGTAGCGCTGCCGGTCCAGCCAGGAGACCAGCTCGCCCTGCTCCGTCTTGTCGGTGGGGTCGAGGTGGCCGTGCTCCAGGTGGAAGGCGGCGGCGACGGCGTGCATGCGCTGCCACTCGGCCGCCCGCGGGATGAACGCCCGCAACTTCACCGTCTGGAGGATCCGCGCCGCGTGGCGCCGGGCGTCGATCCGCAGCCACTCCATCGGCGACTCCACCACCGCCGGCGGCTGCTCGCCCCGCCCGGCCTCGGCGACCTCGCCTTCCTCGGAGGCCTGCGCCGTGGCGTGCTGGGGCTGGGCGCGGCGGGCGCGCAGTTCGGTGATATGGCCCACGACGCGGGCGTCGTGCGCGGCCAGGGCCCGCAGGACGCGCCAGATCGTCCGGAACGAGCTGGCCTCGATCTCGGTATCGGCCTCGGCCTTGACTGCCTCGCCCGCGTCCTTCACCTCGGCCGGGTCGGCGCCGGCGGTGTCGTCGCCGAACACCGGGGTGGGCAGGTAGACGGGGATGATGACCCAGGAGACCTTGCCCTGCCGGTAGGACTGGCGCAGCGCGCGGCCTACGGCCTGGACGATGTCGATCACTGAGGACTTGGGGTCGGCGAAGCAGACCGCGTCGACCGCGGCGACGTCGATTCCTTCCGTCAGGAGCCGGGAGTTGCAGAGGATGCCACACTCTTCGCCGTCGTCGCCGGTGTGGGCCTTGAACTCCGCGAACGCCGCCCGCCGGTCCTTGAGGCGGTCGGTGCCGGCTACCGCCTTCGCCCAGATCCGCTCCGGCCGCTCCGCGTCCTTCAGCAGCGCGGCCGCCGCAGGCAGGTCCGCGGCGAACTCCCGCGCCCCCGACACGCGCGAGTGGAACGTGATCACGCGGCGCAGGTCCAGGTCCGCGACGGCGCGCAGCACCGCGACCTGCAACGCCAGGCGCAGCAGGTCCTCGTTGGGGCGTTGGGTGCGCAGGTCGGCGACGGCAGGCAGGTTGAGCAGGTCGCGCAGGTCCTCGTCGGTGACGACGGGGACCAGGACGCGGTAGTCGGCGAGGTAGCCGTGCTCGATCCCCTGGCCCAGGGTCCAGGTGTAGACGGTCGGGCCGTAGATCGTCTCGTCGTCCATCGAGCACAGCACGGGCAACTGCTCCGCGCCCTCGCGGCCGGCTCCGTCGGCGCCGGCGCCGAGGTCGGCCAGGCCGTCCTTCGCCCGCCGGTCGTCCGCGATGCGCGGAGTGGCGGTGAAGTACAGCCGCCGGACGGCGGGTACCTGGTCGTCGGCGTGGACGGCGGCCCACGCCTTGCCGTCCGAGCCGGCCGTGCGGTGCGCCTCGTCGACGACCACAAGGTCCCAGGCGGGCAGGCCGTGCAGCTGGTGGGCCTGGACGATCCGCTCCAAAGACGCGTAGGTCGCGTACCCGGTCACCGGCTCGCCGGGCTTCGCGGAGGCGACCAGGTCGGCGATCCGCGCGGCCCGCGTCGACACCTGCGCCCGCACCCGGCCGCCCGCCTCCGCGCTCTCCAACGCCTCATCACGCGAGCACGCCGCCACTGCCAGACCCCGCCGCCCGCCCTTCAACGATGGCTGGTGCGCTCACGCCGCCCCGTCCGCGACTACGAAGCCCGAACCGACACCTCGGAAGCGATTGTTCGGTGGTCGATGAGCATGGTCATGAGACGCCGGCTCGCCCGGCGACCGCACTGAACATCCCCGGACGGTCCTCGGCCAGCCAGCCCCGCGCGGGCCTGCGCGTCCCCGGCGCTCAGAGCATCCCGGACCCGGGGAGGAAAAGCGCAGATCAGGGGGTGCAACACAGGTCGTGTTGCACCCCTGTGTTGCATCGGTCACCGGCCACATTGCTTTTCGGGAACGTGATTGGGCCCTTCGCGGTGGCGGAGGGCCCAATCACGTTGTGGCTGGTCAGGTGAGGCGCTGGGGGGTGGATCGGTGAGGTGGATGGCCGCCGTGAGCGGTTTCGACAGCATGCTGCGCCCCGAGAGCCGACTGTCCGTCCGCTTGTCACGGACAGTGGACGGCAGTCGCCCGATGGGCGTGCCGCTCTACCAGAGCCAGGCGTTGCGGCGCGCCGCGCAAGCGGTCCGAATGCCACCCGTGAGAATTTCGATCAAGACGGCTGGCTTGCTGGGCCTCGGCCTCGCCTCGGAGAGGCGAACGCCAGGGCCGTCACCATATGGTTACGGGGGGATGTGAAGTCATGTGGTTCGGCCTGTTGGGCCCGCTCTCGGCTCGTGAGGGTGATTGTGGGTTGCCGCTGGGTGGTCCGAAGCGCCGCGCTCTGATGGCTGCGTTGCTGTTCCAGGCCAACCGGACGGTGTCCCTGAGTAGCCTTCAGAGCTCCATGTGGGGTGAGGAGCCGCCTGCCACTGCGATTGCCTCGCTGCACAACCACGTGGGGCGGCTGCGGCGGGTGCTGAGCGCCGAGGGCGCCTCGCGGCTGTCGTCCACTCCGTACGGCCTGCTGCTGCGGGTGGCCGACGGCGAGTTGGACGTCCAGGAGTTCACCGCGCTGCTCGCGCGTGCCCGCGCCGCCCGCGCACAGCATGACTGGCAGGACGTGAGCCACCACACGAGCGCGGCTCTGTCCTTGTGGCGAGGACAGCCGTTGTCGGACCTGCCGGAGCTGCACTCCCTGGAGTCGGAGGTCAGACACCTGTGCCAGACCCACCTGCAGGCGCTGGAATGGCACTTCGAGGCCGAACTGCAGCTGGGCCGGCACGCCGAGGTGACACCCGAGCTCAGCCGGTGGGCCTCCCGCCACCCGCTGCACGAGGCACTCCATGTTCAGCTGGTCACCGCGCTGTACCGCAGCGGACGCCAGGCCGAGGCACTCGAGGCGTTCGAGGCGGTGCGGAGCGCGCTCTCCGAGGAGCTCGGTGTCGGTCCCGGTCCAGCGCTGCGCGGCGTGCACCTGCAGGTGCTCACCTCCGACCCCGTGCTGCTGGAACTGCGCACCACGGCTCCCGAGTCCGTCCGCGCCGGCGCGCAGGCAGTGGAGGTCGTGGCACGGGATGCCCACGACTCGCAAGCCGCTACGGCCAGCCGCGCCGAGGCCACACCCACGCCCCAGGAGGCGGTGGTGCGGCAGCGGTCGATACCGGTTCCCGTGCAGCTGCCAGCCGACACCGCGCTGTTCACGGGCCGTCAGCGCGAGCTGCGGCAGGTGTGCCAGCTGCTGGAGCGGACCGCAGACGGCGCAGGCCCGCGGGTGGTGGCGCTGACGGGCATGGGTGGCGTGGGCAAGAGCGCGTTGGCAGTGCGCGCCGCCCACCTGCTGCGCGACCAGTTCCCCGACGGGCAGCTCCATGTCGACCTGCGCGGCTTTGGCGCCGGAACCCCGCGCCCGCCCCACGAGGTGCTCGCCACCCTCCTGGCCGACCTGCACCCGGCCGGGGCCGGCGCGAGCGCGCAGCCACTGCCCGAGGACACCGACGACCGCGCCGCCCTGCTGCGCACCACACTGGCCGACCAGCGCGTGATTGTCGTCCTCGACAACGCCCGTGACAGCGACCAGGTCCTGCCGCTGCTGCCCGGCACCGGCGCCAGCGCGGTGATCGTCACCAGCCGCGCTGCCCTCCCCGACCTGCCCGGTGCCCACCACGTCCCGCTGGCGCCCATGGACATCGAGGAACAGCGTGCACTGCTGTCCGCGGCGTGCGGGGTCGAGCGCGTGGAGCATGACCTGGACGGCGCGATGCGGATCCTGGCGGCCTGTGCCGGGCTGCCGTTGGCACTGCGGATCGTCGCGGCGCGCCTGGCCGCCCGCCCCGCCTGGCCGCTGGGCGTCATGGCCGACCGCCTCGGCGAGGGCGGGCCCGGGCGTCTGTCGGCGCTCACCGCAGGGCGATGGGAGGTGCGCGCGACGTTCGCCTCCAGCTACCTCGCGCTGCGCGACAGCGAGCAAGCCACCGAGCGCGAGGCGGCGCGCGCCTTCCGGATGCTGGGCCTGTGGCCCGAGCAGGTGTTCACCCCTGCCTGCGCCGCAGCACTGCTGCACCGCTCTCCCACCCAGGCGGGCGAGCTGCTGGAACTCCTGGTGGACGCCCACTTGCTGCAGAGCCCGGCCCCACTGCGTTACCGCTTTCACGACCTGCTCGGCGAGTACGCCGCCGAACGCGCCGACGAGGCCGAGCCGGCCGAGGAACGCGAGGCGGCCAGGCTGCGCCTTGGCGTGTGGTACGCGCTCGCGCTGGAGAGCGCGCGCCTGAGCATGCGCGAAGGCGGCCCGTTGCCGCCGAGGCTGGAGGAGGAACCGCCTGCCCCACTGCCCGTCTTCGCCGACGAGGCGCAGGCGATGGCCTGGTGCCGTGAGGAACTGGCGAACATCGGAGACGTGATCGGTCGGGCCGGTAACGGCCCGCGCCCCGACCTGGCCTGGCGGCTGGCCGTGTGGCTCTTCGGCTACATGCGCAACAACTGGTGGACCGGCCAGTGGGAGGAGTACCTGAAGCAGGCGCTGCGCATCGCCGAGCAGCACGACGACCGGCTGGGCCGTGCCTGGGTGCTGCGCAACCTGGGGGCCTGCCACGGGATGGCCAGGCGCCTGGAGAAGTCCATCGAGGCCCTGCGGACGGCCCTCACGCTCTTCGACGAACCTGCGGGCAGGGTCGCGGTCCTCTCGAACCTCTCGCTGGCCTACGGATTCCAGGGCCAGGCCGACCAGGCGCTCGCCCACGTGCGCGAGGCCCTCGACTTGCACCGGCGCAGCGGCGGCGGCGGGCGGCTGACCGCGATCCTGGTGAGCTCCCTGGCCGACGCCCTGCGGGTGGCCGGGCAGCACGCGGAGGCGAGTGCGCGCTATCGCGAGGCGCTCGCGCTGTGGCGCGACCACGGCGACGCTTCCAGCGTTGCCATCACGTTGGCCAACTTCGGCGATGTGCTGGGCGTGCTCGGTCGACGTGAGGAAGCCTTCGCCGCACTCCGCGAGGCCCTCGACACCCTCGACCGGATCGGCGACATCGCCCTCGTCGCCGACACTTTGGTCATCGCTGCCCGTACCCACACCCGATTCGCCGAGTGGCACGACGCCCGTACCCGCGTCCACCAAGCCATCGACCTCGCCGACCGTCACCACATGACCGCCTGGCTCAGCGACGCACATGATGTCCTCGCCAGCATCGAAAACGCCCACAGCAGGGGGGCATGAGCGATCGAGCCGGCCGGGGACCGGCTGGCGGGGCCGATCATCAAGCAGGCCCCGGTGGCCCGTCATATCTGAAGGGACGGGGGCGGCACGGCGAGGCGCGGCCGGAGCGCACCGGGACCGGAATGGTTGCTCTGCCGCCTGGGACGGCCCGTTGCTGGTTGTTGGTGAGTTGTTAAGCGGTTGTTGGTAGGTCCTGTCAGTCTCTGTCCAGACCACGCGACGACCAGGTCCTTGCGCGGCAACCGGTGTTGGCCGAGCCGCACGATCCGGGCTGCCGCATGCCTACCTGTCGTGTGGGACCGGACGACTCGCCGCCTGACGCTCGCCCAAGGCCGTCCCAGGGAAGGGCGCTCGACCTTCGCGTCGAGGCCGGCCGCCACTACTGCCTCGGACTGGCTCTCGCGACGGTCATAGCTCAGAGGATGGAACACTTGAAAATCAAGAAACTACGAATTCGCCGGATCAGGGCCGCCGCCACAGTTATCGCCCTGCTGTTGGCGAGCCTGTCGTTCTCTGTCGGCCAGGCCTCCGCCTACGTCTATCCCGGCCCCTACTTCGAGATCCAGAACCAGGCGACCGGCCTGTGCCTCGAGGCATCCCCGGACTACAATCCGCAGCAGCTCGAAGCCCACGACTGCGGCACCAGCGACGACCAGTTCTTCTCGATCTGGAACCAGAATTGGCTCATCGACGCGGCCAGGGCCCCTCTCACCGGCGGCGGCATCTGCCTGGCGACGGACTCGTACAGCGACGCCCTGTCCGTCAATTGCGGCAACAACACCTACGCCCTGAGCTGGAAATACACCTCAGCGGCTGGCGCCTGGACGGTTTTCGCCAGCCCAAATGGCTGCTACCTGAAGATCGTCGGTGACTCCACCGTCGCCTGTATGCCGGGCTTCAACGGCCCCGAGACAAAATGGCGCATGATCTACGGCCCCCGACACTACTCCCAGACGACGGCCGCGGACTTCACCGGTGACGGCAAGGCCGACATCATCGCCCGTGACAACTCCAACGGCAACCTCATGATGTGGGTCCATGACGCGGGCGGCGGCTTCAACGCGCCCAAGGTGCTCACCGGGGGCTGGGACTTCACCGAGACGACCGCCGGCGACTTCAACAACGACGGCAAGGCCGACCTGATCGCCCGCGACGCGAGCGGGAACCTGTGGATGTGGTACGGGAACGGCGACGGGACGTTCACCTCGAAGCACCTGGTCACCACCGGCTGGAACTTCACGCAGACCGCGGCTGCCGACTTCAACGGAGACGGCAACGTCGACCTCATCGCCAAGGGCACCGACAACAACCTCTACATCTGGCCGGGCAACGGCGACGGAACCTTCGGCGCCCCACACGTCCAGACCGGTGACTGGAACTTCACCGGAACCCGCGCCGCCGACTTCAACAACGACGGCAAGGCCGACATCCTCGCCCGCGACGCGAACGGGAACCTGGAGCTGTGGCTCCACGACGGCGGCGGGTCGTTCAACGCGCCCAACAAGCTCACCGACGGCTGGTACTTCACGCAGACCGCGGCCGCCGACTTCAACGGAGACGGCAAGGTCGACCTCATCGGCCGCGACGACGCCACCGGCAACCTCATGATCTGGGCCGGCAACGGCGACGGCACGTTCACCGCGCCCTACACGCTCACCGGCGGCTGGTAAGCCACTCGGCGGGGGGGGGGGGGGGGGGGGCGGGGGGCGGGGGGGGCGGGGCCCCCCCCCCCCCCCGCGGCGAGCCCACGGGGGGGGCCCCCCCGCGCCCCGCCCCCCCCGCCCCCCCCCGCG
>NZ_JBSFGK010000046.1:0-63349 GCF_053596495.1 Kitasatospora sp. NPDC001683 | reverse complement strand
TCCGCCGCGAACGGAGCGATCTTCGCCTCGGCCAGCGAACGCACCGCCTCACGGAGCATCTCGTGCTCCTCGGAGATGCGGAAGAGATCGAAGTCAGCCGCCCCTGCGCTGCCCGCCATGATGCCTGCCTCGTCGTCCAGTGACCGACGTCCGAACGACGTCTGATCCGAGTCGAATCGCGGTTAACTACCGTTCAGTAGAGATCCTAGGGCGCCGACCTGCGACTGCCTAGCGTCGTCGGCATCCGGGCGATCGGTGCCGGGCCGGGCGGGGCGGATAGCATCAGGGGCACCCTCTACTGGTCGAACCCGCACTAAGGGGAACCCGTGACCCTCCGCATCTCCGTGATCGGCACCGGCTACCTCGGCGCCACGCATGCCGCCGCGATGGCCGAGTTCGGCTTCGAGGTGTTGGGTCTGGACATCGACCCGGACAAGATCGCCATGCTCACCGCCGGCCGCGTGCCGATGTACGAGCCGGGCCTGTCCGAGCTGCTGCTCAAGCACGTGGCCGGGCACGAGGGCTCGACCGGGCGGCTGCGCTTCACCACCTCCGCCAAGGAGGCCGCCGAGTTCGGCGACGTGCACTTCGTCTGCGTCAACACCCCGCAGCGCAAGGGCGAGTTCGCCGCCGACATGTCGTACGTGGACACCGCGATCGACGAGCTCGCCCCGCACCTGACCCGCCCGGCCCTGGTGGTCGGCAAGTCCACCGTGCCGGTCGGCTCGGCGGCCCGGCTGGCCGAGCGGCTGGCCGCGCTGGCGCCGGTCGGCGAGGCCGCCGAACTCGCCTGGAACCCGGAGTTCCTGCGCGAGGGCTTCGCCGTCCAGGACACCCTGCGCCCGGACCGGATCGTGGTCGGCAGCCAGAGCGAGCGGGCCGAGCGGCTGCTGCGCGAGGTGTACGCCGAGCCGATCGCCGCCGGGGTGCCGTTCCTGGTCACCGACTACGCGACCGCCGAACTGGTGAAGGCCGCCGCCAACTCCTTCCTGGCCACCAAGATCTCCTTCATCAACGCGATGGCCGAGGTCTGCGAGGCGGCCGGCGCGGACGTCACCCTGCTCTCCACCGCCCTCGGGCACGACGAGCGGATCGGCCGCAGGTTCCTCAACTCCGGCCTCGGCTTCGGCGGCGGCTGCCTGCCCAAGGACATCCGGGCGTTCATGGCCCGGGCCGGCGAGCTCGGCGCCGACCAGGCGCTGACCTTCCTGCGCGAGGTCGACTCGATCAACATGCGGCGCCGCTCGCGGATGGTCGAGCTGGCCCGCGAGCAGTGCGGCGGCGGCTTCCTGGGCCGTCGGGTCGCCGTCCTCGGCGCCGCCTTCAAGCCCGACTCGGACGACATCCGGGACTCCCCCGCCCTCAACGTGGCCGCCCAGATCCAGCTCCAGGGCGCCCAGGTCACCGTCTACGACCCGAAGGCCGTGGACAACGCCCGCAAGATGTTCCCCTCCCTGGCGTATGCCGACTCCGCCCTGGAGGCCGCCGAGGGCGCCCACGTCGTGCTCCACCTCACCGAGTGGGCCGAGTTCCGCGCGCTCGACCCGGCCGAGCTCGGCGCCGTCGTCGCCGAACGCCGCCTGCTGGACGGCCGCAACGTCCTCGACGCCGAAGCCTGGCGCGCCGCCGGCTGGACCTACCGCGCCCTCGGCCGCCCGAGCTGAGGCACCTGCCCCCGGTCGGGCAGTGCCCTCAGCCGATCAGCCGACTACTAGCGGCGGTTGACTGATTCGTGTGCGCACCCTTGTTTGTGGGTCGACGTGACCCGCAAACACGCAGTGCACCACAAGCGAGTCGGCGACCCTCAGCTGTGGATCGAGGCGCTCGGTTCCGGGTTCACCGCCTGGTTCATGACAGGCCGGGCCCCTTTCCAAGTTCGGAAGGGGGCCCGGTGCCCGTACGTGTTCTGCTCAGCTGAAACGACCGGCCAGGCCGAGACGGGGAATCTCGATGGCGGGGCACTTGTCCATCACCATCGCGAGACCCGCAGCCCGCGCCCGGTCGTACGCCGCCTCGTCGATCACGCCGAGCTGGAACCAGACGGCCTTGGCGCCGATGGCGGCCGCTTCGTCCGCGACCTCACCGGCGAGGTCGGAGCGGACGAAGACGTCCACGACGTCGACCTCGAAAGGGATGTCCGCGAGGGACGCGTACCCCTTCTCGCCGTGCACCGTCTCCGCCTTCGGGTGCACCGGCACGATCCGCTTGCCGAAGCGCTGGAGGACCTCGGCGACGCCGTAGGCCGCTCGTCGCCGGTTGGACGAGAGGCCCACGACGGCCCAGGTGTCCCCAGACTCGGTAAGGATCTTCCGAACCGTCTCCGGGTCGCCGTACATGCCCTGCCTCCTCGCAGCCGGGTGCCGAGAACTCACCAAACCCCAGCGCCACCGCTCCCCCGGCCATTCCCTACCGAGATCTGGGCTGGTCAGCGCGCCAGGTCGATAGGAAATCGGATGGCACCTGGCGTAACCGTCCGGGTGACGTGGCGGACGTGTTCGTGAACAGCGCGCTGGCCGGGGGGGTGGCGGACCGGGCGGTGGCGGTCGGGGCGAAGGCGGTCTGGTTCCAGCTGGGTGTCATCGACGGGGCCGCGTACCGGCGGACCCGGCCCGCGGGGTCTCGATGGTGATGGACGGGTGCCCGGCCGTCGAGATCCCGCGGCTGGGCTGAGCGTCAGCCGTCGAGCTGGGCGATGGTCGCGATGGAGGGCCTACGGGTGGCCCGCAGGGAGGCGGCGACCGACTCGGCGTCGCGCAGGACGCGGACGGCGTTGTGCCAGGTGAGCTTGGCCAGGTCGGCCTCCGACCAGTGCCGGCCGAGGAGTTCGGCGACCAGGTTGGGGTAGCCGGCCACCGAGTCGAGGCCGTCCGGCAGGAAGGCGGTGCCGTCGAAGTCGCCGCCGATGCCGATGTGGTCGATGCCCGCGACCTCGCGCATGTGGTCGAGGTGGTCGGCGACGGTGGCCGGGGTGGCGATCGGGCGCGGGTTGGCGGCCTCGAAGGCGCGCTGGCGCTCCATGGCCGGCGGGGTGGTGTCCAGCGGGTGGAAGCCGTGGGCGCGCATGTTCGCGTCGGCGGCCAGGGTCCACTCGATGGCGGCGGGCAGGATGAACTTCGGGACGAAGGTCGCCATCGCGACCCCGCCGTTGGCGGGCAGCTGGGCGAGCACGTCGTCCGGGATGTTGCGCGGGTGGTCGCAGACCGTGCGGGAGGAGGAGTGCGAGAAGACCACCGGTGCCTCGGTGACCCGCAGGGCGTCCCGCATGGTGTCGGCGGAGACGTGCGAGAGGTCGACCAGCATGCCGAGCCGGTTCATCTCCCGGACGACCTCCTCGCCGAACCGGGTCAGTCCGCCGGCCACCGGCTTGTCGGTCGCGGAGTCGGCCCACGGCACGTTGTCGTTGTGGGTGAGGGTCAGGTACCGCACGCCGAGTTCGTACAGGGCGCGCAGGGTGGCCAGCGAGCAGTCGATCGAGTGGCCGCCCTCGGCGCCCATCAGCGAGGCGATCCGGCCCTCGGCGCGGGCGGCCTCCATGTCCGCGGCGGTACGGGCGAGGCGCAGCCGGTCCGGGTAGCGCTCGACCAGGGCGTGGACGAAGTCGACCTGCTCCAGGGTGGCGCTCACCGCGTGGTCGCCGGCCAGCGAGGCGGGCACGTAGACGGACCAGAACTGCGCGCCGACCCCGCCCTCCGCGAGGCGGGCGAGGTCGGTGTGCAGGCGCTCGCTCTGGTCGGCGGCGAGGTCGAGCGCGCCGAGGTCGTACCCGGCCTGCTCGCGCATCGCCCAGGGGAGGTCGTTGTGGCCGTCCACCACGGGGGCGGTGCGCAGCAGGGCTCGGGCACGGTCCAGCGGGGTGGCGGAGTCCGTCTGAGAAGTCATACGGGCTGTTCTACCCCACCCCGTCGGCGGGTCTTACTTGCCGAAGCCGAAGGAGGAGGAGCCGGCCACCTTGGCCCGGAGCTTCTTGCCCTTCTCGGTGGCCTGGCTGTTGAGCTCGGCCTGGAAGTCGGTCATCTTCTCGGTGAGTTCGGGGTCGAAGGCGGCGAGCATCCGGACCGCGAGCAGGCCCGCGTTGCGCGCGCCGGCCACCGAGACGGTCGCGACCGGCACGCCGGCCGGCATCTGGACGATCGACAGCAGGCTGTCCATGCCGTCCAGGTAGCGCAGCGGCACCGGGACGCCGATGACCGGCAGCGGGGTGACGGAGGCCAGCATGCCCGGCAGGTGGGCCGCGCCGCCGGCGCCCGCGATGATGGCCTTCAGGCCGCGCCGGTGGGCGTTCTCGCCGTACGCGACCATCTCGCGGGGCATCCGGTGGGCGGAGACGACGTCCACCTCGTACGGGATCTCGAACTCGTCCAGGGCCTGGGCGGCGGCCTCCATGACCGGCCAGTCGGAGTCCGAGCCCATCACGATGCCAACGACAGGGTTCGTCATTCGGTGATCGTTCCTCGCAGGTAGGCGGCCGCATGGCGGGCGCGCTCGCGGACGTCGTCGAGGTCGTCCCCGAAGACGTTGACGTGGCCGACCTTGCGGCCGGGCTTCACGTCCTTCCCGTACATGTGGATCCGCAGCCCGGGGTCGCGGGCCATGCAGTGCAGGAAGGCGTGGTACATGTCCGGGTAGTCGCCGCCGAGGACGTTGACCATGACGGTCCACTTGGCGCGCGGCCGGGGGTCGCCGAGCGGGAGGTCGAGGACGGCCCGCAGGTGGTTCTCGAACTGCGAGGTGACGGCGCCGTCCTGGGTCCAGTGCCCGGAGTTGTGCGGGCGCATGGCGAGCTCGTTGACCAGGATCCGGCCGTCCCTGGTCTGGAACAGTTCGACGGCCAGGTGGCCGACGATGCCGAGCTCGCCGGCGATCCGCAGGGCGAGCTGCTGGGCCTCGTCGGAGAGGGCGGGGTCGAGGTCCGGCGCGGGGGCGGTGACCTCGGCGCAGACGCCGTTCTCCTGGGTGCTCTCGACGACCGGGTAGGCGACGGCCTGGCCGCTGGGCGAGCGGACCACGTTGGCGGCCAGCTCGCGGACGAAGTCGACCTTCTCCTCGGCCAGCACCGGGACGCCGGCCAGGAACGGCGCCTGGGCCTCGTTCTCGTCGTCGACGACCCAGACGCCCTTGCCGTCGTAGCCGCCGCGGACGGTCTTGAGCACGACCGGATAGCCGGTGCCCTCGTCGGCGAAGGCGGTGACGTCGGCCGGGTCGGCGACGATCCGGTGCCGGGGGCAGGGCACGTCGATGGAGTCGAGCTTGGCCCGCATCACGCCCTTGTCCTGGGCGTTGACCAGCGCGTCCGGGCCGGGGCGGACGGCGATGCCGTCGGCCTCCAGGGCCCGCAGGTGCTCGGTGGGGACGTGCTCGTGGTCGAAGGTGATGACGTCGCAGCCGGCCGCGAAGCGGCGCAGGGTGTCGAGGTCGCGGTAGTCACCGAGGACGACGTCGGAGACCACCTGTGCGGCGGAGTCCTGGGGGGTGTCGGCGAGGAGCTTGAACCTGACCCCGAGCGGGATTCCCGCCTGGTGTGCCATGCGGGCCAGCTGCCCGCCACCGATCATGCCCACCACTGGAAAATTCACATTGCCCGGGGAAGTCACCACGCCAGGATATCCGGGCCGGTGGGGGGCGTTGGAGCCGCGGTGGGGCCGTGAGTAGTGGACGCGCGTAGATGTCAACCCCGGTCCCGGACAGCTGAGCCGTTCGGTGGAAGCGGGTAGCCTGGGCGGCTAGGTCCTCGTCCGCGCGGTCGGATCATGTGCGTGCACGCAGGGCTCAAGGGGTGTCCCCGGCCCAGTGGGACATCCTCTTCCCCGCAGGTACATGGAGGCCACCCGGTATGGCGACGACCGCTGCTTCGAACCCCTCACTCATGCAGAAGGTGCGTGGGATCAGGGGCGAGGTCGTGAAGTTCGGCATCGTCGGACTGAGCGGCGTGGTGGTCAACTTCGCCGTGTTCTGGGTCTGCAACATCGGCCTGGGCATCGCCTCGCTGCGGTCCAACATCGCCGCGACCGTGATCGCGATCGCCACCAACTACCTCGGCTACCGCTACTGGCTGTACCGGGACCGCGACGCCGCCTCGCGCAAGCGGGAGATCACCCTCTTCCTGGTGTTCAGCGGCTTCGGCATGCTGATCGAGACCGGCGTGCTGGGCTTCTCCCAGTACGTACTGGGCCTGGACTCGAACTTCGAGAAGATGGGCGCCAAGGTCGTCGGCCTCGCCATCGCCACCGTGTTCCGCTTCGTCTCCTACCGCACCTGGGTCTTCAAGGCCCTGCCGGAGACCGCGCCGCCCGCCGTGGAGTCCACCAGCGGCCAGGAGCTGGCCGCCCAGGCCGAGCTGATGCTGGCCGCCGAGCAGATCCGCTACGCCAAGGCGGAGTAGGGCCGGGCTCCCCGCTCGCCCCCGCTTGCCCCGCCCGCTCCGGCGGGAGGACAGTGGTGGCCGAGGGCGAGCACGGCCGGCGAACGATCATGGCCGAGGGGGTCCCAGGAGGCTCGCCATGACCTTCGTCCAGATCATCGACTGCAGGACCGACAAGCTGGACGAGCTCAACCAGCTCATGGACAGCTGGGTCGAGGCGTCCGAGGGCAGGCGGACCGCCGCGCACGCGGTCGTCGGCACCGACCGCGCAGACAGCACCCACGTCGTGGAGATCGTGGAGTTCCCATCCTACGAGGCGGCGATGCGCAACTCCGGGCTCCCCGAGACGGACCGGATCTTCCGCGAGATGGTGGCGCTCTGCGACGCGCCGCCGACCTTCACCGACCTCGACGTGGTCCGCGACCTGCGGCTCGGCCAGGGCTCCTGATCAGTCCTGGTGGCTGCGCCCCAGGAAGAGTGCGAACACCGCGGGCTTCAGCGAGAGCAACTCCAACCGGCCGCCGTCCGCCTCCGCGAGATCGCGGGCGACGGCCAGCCCGATGCCGGTGGAGTTGCGGCCGCTGACCGCGCGCTCGAACACCCGGTTGCCGAGGTCCGCCGGCACCCCGGCGCCCTGGTCCTGCACCTCGACCACCACCGAGGTGCCGGAGGGCCGCACCCGCAGGGTGATCGTCCCGGCGCCGTGCATCAGCGAGTTCTCGATCAGGGTGGCCAGCACCTGGGCCACCGTCCCCGGGGTGCCGACCGCGGTGACCCCGTGCAGGCCCTCCAGGGACAGCACCCGGCCCTGCTCGCGCAGCGTCGGGCCCCACTCCTCCACCTGCTGCTTGATCACGTCGTCCAGGTCGAAGGCGACGGCGGTGGGGCTGCGCGGGTCGCGCTGGGTGGTGAGCAGCCGCTGGACGACGTCGGTGAGCCGCTCGACCTGCTGGAGGGCGATGGTCGCCTCCTCCTTGACGGTCTCCGGCTCCTCGGCGAGGGCGGTGATCTCCTCCAGCCGCATCGACAGCGCGGTGAGCGGGGTGCGCAGCTGGTGCGAGGCGTCGGCGGCGAGCCGGCGTTCGGCGGTGAGCATCCGGGCGATCCGTTCGGCGCTGGTGTCCAGCACCTCGGCGATCCGGTCCAGTTCGGGCACCCCGTAGCGGCGGTCGCGCGGGCGCGGGTCGCCGGAGCCGAGCCGTTCGGCGGTCTCGGCGAGGTCGGTGAGCGGCCGGGCGAGCCGCTTGGCCTGCCAGACGGCGAGTGCCACGGCGGCCTGGACGGCCAGCAGGGCGACCACGCCGAGCAGCAGCAGGTTGTTGGCGATCTCGTGGTCGACGTCCTCGCGGGACTGCTCGACGGTGACGATCTCGCCGCTGGTGCCGTGCTCGGCGGCCCTCAGCAGGTGGTTCCCGGCCGGGCGGTCACCGGCCGAGAGCACCGGCTGGCCGGGGATCTGCACCTCGACGTAGCTGCCCTCGGTGACCTGGCTCTCGAAGACCCGGCCTTCCTTGACGCCCTCGCCCGCGGCGAGCCGGCTCTCCACCAGGGCGAGCACCCGGACGGCGGTCGCGTCCACCCGGTCCTGGGCGGAGCTGACGATGGTGCGCTTCTCGACCAGGGCGAGCGGCACGCAGAACACCACGACGACCACCAGGACCACGACCAGCAGCGAGTTGATCATCCGGCGTTTCACGCTGCTGCTCCCCGAGGTGTTCCGCTTCATCGGCCGCCGCCCGGCCACGATCTTCGTACGGGGTTAATTCTTCTCGAACCGGAACCCCACCCCGCGCACGGTGGCGATGTAGCGCGGGTTCGCCGCGTCGTCGCCGAGCTTCTTGCGGAGCCAGGAGATGTGCATGTCCAGGGTCTTGGTCGAGGTCCACCAGGTGGTGTCCCAGACCTGCCGCATGATCTCCTCGCGGGTGACCACCCGGCCGGCGTCGCGGACCAGGACGCGCAGCAGCTCGAACTCCTTGGCGGAGAGGGTCAGCTCCTCCTCGCCGAGCCAGGCGCGGTGGGACTCGATGTCGATCTTCACCCCGTGCGCGCCGGTGGTGAGCTGGTCGACGTTGCCGCGCCGGAGCAGGGCCCGGACGCGGGCGAGCAGTTCGGCCAGGCGGAAGGGCTTGGTGACGTAGTCGTCGGCGCCGGCGTCCAGGCCGACCACGGTGTCCACCTCGTCGGCGCGGGCGGTGAGCACCAGGACGGGGCAGCTCTTGCCGTCGGCGCGCAGGCGGCGGCAGACCTCGAGGCCGTCCATCTCGGGCAGGCCGAGGTCGAGGACGACGAGGTCGACCTCCTCGGTGAGGCCGGCGGCGAGTGCGGTCGGACCGTCCTCGCGGACGAGCACCTCATAGCCCTCGCGTCGCAGGGCCCGGGCGAGCGGTTCGGAGATCGCCGGGTCGTCCTCGGCGAGCAGCACACAGGTCATGTGGTGATGGTAGTCCGCTCGGGTAAGGCCGTACGCCCTGTGAAGTAGTTCACAGAGCGTGATCGTTATATGGAGCCCATTCAGGGATCAACAGAACGTTGCCGACCGGTCGTTCGGCGAAAAAACAACCCTTGGATCTTGAAACTGAAGGATCAAACG
The DNA here is from genome assembly GCF_053596495.1 of Kitasatospora sp. NPDC001683. NCBI lineage: Bacteria > Bacillati > Actinomycetota > Actinomycetes > Kitasatosporales > Streptomycetaceae > Kitasatospora > Kitasatospora sp. NPDC001683. The sequence goes on along the minus strand of NZ_JBSFGK010000046.1, from coordinate 54,398 downwards.
CCCGTCTACCATGGATCAATCGGGCAGCTGTGGTGCCAACTTTGTTATTAACCCGGCTGATTCACCGCCTTTGTCATCTGATATCGCCAAATGTCGCCACGTAGAGTGGTCCAAGTCCACGTCCGCCGCCACCCCCCTAGGCGGACGCTGTCAGGCAAGGAACCACTACTCATGGCGTCTACGACCCTGGAAACCGGCGTCACGTCGGCCACCCCCAGCGGCAAGACCTTCCTCGGCCACCCCCGGGGACTCGCCACTCTCTTCATGAGCGAGATGTGGGAGCGCTTCAGCTACTACGGCATGCGTGCCCTGCTGGTGCTCTACATGACCGCCTCCATCGCAGACGGCGGCCTCGGCATGAAGGCGGCCGTCGCCGCCGCCGTGTACAGCGTGTACACGGCCATGGTCTACCTGCTGGCCCTCCCGGGCGGCTGGATCGCGGACCGCTTCCTCGGCGCCCGTAAGACCGTCGCGGTCGGTGGCACGATCATCATGATCGGCCACTTCCTGCTGGCGGTCCCGTTCAGCGCCTCGTTCTTCGTCGGCCTCGCGTTCATCGCGGTCGGCTCGGGCCTGCTCAAGGCCAACATCTCGACGATGGTCGGCCATCTGTACGACGGCCCGAACGACCCGCGTCGCGACGGTGGCTTCACCGTCTTCTACATGGGCATCAACCTCGGCGCCTTCGCGGCCCCGCTGGTGATCGGCACCGTCGGCCAGAACGTCAGCTGGCACCTGGGCTTCGCCCTGGCCGGCGTCGGCATGGCGCTCGGCCTGGGCCAGTTCCTGCTGGGCACCCGCCACCTGAGCCCGAAGAGCAACGTCGTCACCTCGCCGATCAGCGCGGACGAGAAGCGGAAGATCTTCACCAAGGCCGGCATCTGGCTGGCCGTCGCGGTCGTCTTCTACGCGGTCGTCGGCGCCACCGGCCACTTCACCATCAACTGGGCGATCTGGCCGCTGTCCATCGCGGGCCTGGCGATCCCGGTCCTCGTCTTCACCAAGGTGAAGCGCGACAAGGACCTCGACGCCACCGAGCAGTCCAAGATGAGCGGCTACATCTGGTTCTTCGTCGCCGCCGCCGTGTTCTGGATGATCTACGACCAGTCCGGCTCGACGCTGAACATCTTCGCCGACGAGCACACCGCGTCCACGCTGTTCGGGTTCAACTTCCCGTCCAGCTGGTTCCAGTCGCTCAACCCGCTGTACATCATGGCGCTGGCCCCGGTCTTCGCCTGGATCTGGGTCGCCCTGGCCCGCCGGTCGAAGAACCCCAGCACCACCATGAAGTTCGCCTTCGGTCTGCTGATGATCGGCGCGTCCTTCATCGTCATGATGCTGGCGATGGCCTCCGCCTCCGGCGACACCAAGGTCACCCCGCTGTGGCTGGCCATGGTCTACCTGGTCCAGACCGTCGGTGAGCTCACCCTCTCCCCGGTCGGCCTGTCCGTCACCACCAAGCTGGCGCCGACCAAGTACGCCAGCCAGATGATGGGTGTCTGGTTCCTCGCCGTCACCGCCGGTGACTGCGTCGCCGCCATCTTCCAGCTGGTGCTGGGCGACAAGGTGGTCGGCAGCACCGCGTACTTCGCGGTGCAGGGCGTCATGGCGATCGTCGCGGGCATCGCGCTGGCGCTGTACCGCAAGAAGGTCGTCAAGCTCATGGGCGACGTGCACTGACGTCCGCCCGGTGAAGCTCCGGGGCCGCCGTGGATTCCTGAGATCCACGGCGGCCCCGGTCGTTTTGCGCCTACCGTGCCCGGCATGACGACCTCGTTTCCACAGCAGCTCGCCCGTACCCGGCGGTTCGCCCTGGGCCTCCCCGTCCAGCCGGAACCCTCAGCCGACGGCGCCACCGTGCTGTTCCTGCGCAGCCGGGGCGGCACCGACCCGCTCACCTGCCTCTGGGCGCTGGACGCCGACAGCGGCGAGGAGCGGCTGATCGCCGACCCGGGCGTGCTCGGCTCCGACGAAGGCATCACCGCGTACAGCACCGACGCCACCGGCTCCCTCGCCGTCTTCGCGCTGGGCGGTGGGCTGTGGCTGGCCGACGCCTCCACGGCTTCGGTTCGCCGTGTGGCTTGCGGCGGCGAGGCCGAGGAGGTGCGGCTCGACCCGACCGGCCGCACGATCGCCTACGTCAGCGGCGGCGCCCTGCGGGTGGTGGGCGTCGACGGTACGGGCGACCGGGCGCTGGCCGAGCCCGAGGCCTCTGACGTCACGTACGGCCTCGCCGAGTACGTCGCCGCCTCGGAGATGTACCGCGACCGCGGGTACTGGTGGTCCCCCGACGGCCGCGCCCTGCTGGTCGCCCGGGTCGACGAGCGCGCGGTCACCCGGATCTTCCTGGCCGACCCCACCGATCCCCGGCGGCCGCCGCGCGCCATCCGCTACCCGCTGGCCGGCACCGCCAACGCCGACGTCTCGCTCTGGCTGCTCGGCCTCGACGGCAGTCGCCCTCGCACCGAGGTCCGCTGGGACCGGGCGGGCTACGAGTACCTCACCGCCGCCGGCTGGGACGGCCACGGCCCGTACGCCGCCGTGCAGAGCCGCGACCAGCGCACCGTGCGCACCCTGGCGATCGAACCGGACGGCGGGGTACGGGTGCTCGCGGAGCGGACGGACCCGCGCTGGGTCGAACTGCTTCCCGGACTTCCGGTCCGCACGGAGAGCGGCGCGCTGGTCGACACCGCCGACGAGGGCGACACCCGGCAGCTCACCGTCGACGGCAAGCCCGTCACCCCGGCCGGGCTGCAACTGCGGGGCGTCCTCGGGGTGGAGGGCGAGCAGGTGCTGTTCACCGCCTCCGAGGAACCCACCGAGACGCACTTGTGGGCCTACCGGCCCGACCTCGGCCTGGAGAAGTTGAGCGACGGACCGGGCCTGCACACCGGAGTGCGGCGCGGCGGCACGCTGGTGCTCACCAGCCGGGTCGAGGGTGCTCGTTCCACCGTGCTGCGGGACGGTCGCCCGACACTCACGCTCACCTCGTACGCCGAGCTGCCCGTGGTCGCCGCCCGCCCCGAACTGCTCCGGCTCGGCCCGCGCGAACTGCGCGCCAGTCTGTTCCTGCCCACCGGACGCCGCGCTGAAGACGGCCCGCTGCCCGTCCTGCTCGACCCGTACGCCGGGCCGGCCATGCAGAAGGTCACCACTGACGGCGCCTGGCACGAGCAGGTGTCGCAGTGGTTCGCCGACCAGGGCTTCGCGGTGCTGGTGGTGGACGGCCGGGGCACCCCGGGGCGCGGGCCGCTGTGGGACAAGACGATCTGGGGCGACAAGGCCGGGCCCGCGCTGGAGGACCAGATCGAGGGCCTGCGGGAGGCGGCCCGGCTGCGGCCCGGACTGTTCGACCTCGATCGGGTCGCCATCCGGGGCTGGTCGTACGGCGGCTTCCTCGCCGCCCTCGCGGTGCTGCGGCGCCCGGACGTCTTCCACGCCGCCTCGGCCGGGGCCGCGCCCACCGACCACCGGTTGTACGACACCCACTGGCAGGAACGCTTCCTCGGCCACCCCGACGAGTACCCCGAGCACTACGACTCCTGCGACCTGGTCGTCGAGGCGCCGAAGCTGCGCCGCCCACTGCTGCTGGTCCAGGGCCTGGCCGATGACAACGTCTTCCCCGCCCACACCCTGCGGCTCTCCCATGCCCTACTCGCCGCCGGCCGCCCGCACGAGGTCCTGCCACTGCGGGGCGCGGGGCACCGGCCGACGGACGAGGCGGTGGTGGAGAACCTGCTGTGGCACGAACTGGGGTTCCTGCGGCGGTCGTTGGGCCTGGAATAGGCGATGGTCTCCGAGACCGAGTCTCGGAGACCGTCATCACTCACCGCAGCTGGGCAACCGGGCTCAGGGGTTGATCTGCTTCAGGTAGTTGATCTTGCCGTCGGCGTCCTGGCCGATCTCCCAGGCGTTGTACTTGGCGCAGAACTTGGCGCCCCCCATGCAGTCGTAGACCCGCAGCATCAGGAGGTCGAACGAGTTGGCGGTCCCGTCGTAGCCCTTGCCCCCGTCGACGTCCTCGCTGCCGGGGCCGGCGCTGAGGTAGACCTGGATGTCCTTGGAGAGGGTGTAGCTCTTGACCGGGCCGGTCCCCTCGTAGTGGCCACCGGTCGCGTCGCAGACGAACTTGGCGTCCTGGGCCTGCAGCGTGGAGTGGTCCCTGTGCTTGTCCGGGTAGATGACCTTGTGGTTCGGGACCGGCTTCAGACGGTGGGCGCCCTGCGAGGCCGGGTTGCAACTCGGGTCCGCGGCCGGGGCGTTGCTCGCCACGGGCGCCGCCGCAGTAGCGGCTGACGAGGCGGGAGCGGCGGGAGCGGCGGACGAGGCGGAAGCGGCGGGAGCGGCGGACGAGACCGCCGGGTCGGGCGACGAGTCGGACGGCCCGCAGGCGGTCAGCAGACCGAGCGACAGCAGGCCCGCCGCGGCTGCCGCAAGCAGTTTGGTGGTCACGGATTTTCCTTCCCCCGATGACAGATGACGATCTGGCGAGCGATTATATGTTCGAAGATCATCAAGCTTTCCCCACCCCGATGTGCGCACGACCCGCTCCTCGATGGCTTCGAGGAGCGGGCCGCTCAGCAAGGCCTGGCTGCTCTGACTCAGGACGTGATCAGGTTGCGGACCGCGTCGCTGACTTCGGGCAGATCGCCGAGCTCGGCCCACTGGCGGGCATCGTGCTCGGTCAGGACGATCGGTTCCGTCTTCTCCACGGTGACGGCGAAGTTGAACTGACGAGTGGTGCCGCCGCGGCTGTTCTCGTAGTCGAAGTGCCCGAGGCAATCCGTGATCTGGTCGATGGTCAGCCCGGTCTCCTCGGCGGTCTCGCGGTGCACGGCGTCCAGGATGGTCTCACCGGCCTCGCCCTTCCCGGAAGGGATCTCCCACAGACCGCCCAGGTAGTCATCGGGCTTGCGGCGCACGAGCAGGACCCGCCCGTCGTGGTTGATGACGGCGGCGGCGACGAAGCCGGTGATGCCGGCGGCTTCGGCCTCGGCCGCCAGGCGGGCCACGAACTCGGGGGAGGTGACGGTCACAGCAGCTCCTTGTGATGGTCGCTGATCTTCCTGGCCGCGCGGCTGTACTGCGCGGCCAGTTCCAGATCCTGCTCACGGTGCCAGAGCGGGAGCTTGATCGTGTGGGCGTGGGCGTGCTCCGCGACGGGGAAGTCCCCACCTTTTTGACGATGATGGAGGTTGCGGGATGCCGGGAATCAGCATCGCGGCTTGCTGGTAAAGCACCTGAACGCGCAGGAAGTCGGCCTGGCCGACTTCCTACGCTGGGTGGCAGAACCAATCTGCCTGTGGACGGGGACGCCTTATGCACGATGGCGAGGTTCGTCCTTTGGAGCGGCTCCAACTCCGCCAAGCATCCCTACCGTTGTCCCATGACGGATCTGCGCCGGGTGCCGGTAGACGAGGTACTGGGACGTGTCGAGACGGCCTTGGGGACGAGGCTCGACAAGGCGACAGTGGTCCGCAAACGCCGATCCGTGGGAGCCGGCACTGAGCGAGGCACCTGGGTACGCATCGAGCGGCGAGGTCTCGACCGGATCCGCATCCAGGGCGCGGACGGCACTCCCTCGGCTGAGGCCTTGCGCGGGATCGCGAAGCCCGCTTTGGCTCGCTGGCGTCGCCTGGCGGGACGAGACCGAGCCGGTGATGTGGCGGGCGGATGAGACTGAACTGTTGCCGTCCGCCCCAGCAGGGTCCGCAGTTGTGGCCGAGGAACCCAGGCTGCCACCCCGATGGTGGTCGGAGCTGAACGCCTCTCTCGATGCGCTCGCCAGTCAGCGGACGAATGGGATCGCCGCACCGGACACCGAGACGATCACCCAGGAGGTGGTGACTCAGACGATCCGTCAGGTGTCCCCGGGCGTCGATGCCACGGTGAACGAGTGGTGTCCGGCACATGCGGATCTGAACTGGGCGAACGTGACAGCGCCCGAGTTCTGCGTCTTCGACTGGGAAGACTGGGGCATGGCTCCACGCGGTCTGGACGCCGCCACGCTGTGGGCGGCATCGCTTGCCGTCCCGGCGCTGGCCGACCGCGTCCGCGTCGAGCGGAGCGGCGACTTCGCGAGCCGGGTCGGCAAGCTGATGACCTTGTTCGTCGCGGCGAAGATCCTCGGGCCGTACGCGCATCCGGAGGATCCACGCCTTGAGGCCGCCAGCGCGTTGGCGGCGCAGATCGCGAAGGAGCTTCAGGCCGACTGACGCAGGAGCTGCCGATACGACCGGAGCACCTCAGGTCGGCGTACTCAGGGGGCCACAGTGAGCGCGCCCCGAACGGCTTCGGAGGTAAAGCGGCCCGCTCCTCGACGGCTTCGAGGAGCGGGCTGACGGTCACAGCAGCTCTTTGTGATGGTCGCTGATCTTCATGGCCGCGCGGCTGTACTGCGCGGCCAGTTCCTCGGGATCTGCGGTCAGACCCGGATTGGCACGGGGTGCTCCGGGGAGTCGAGCCACACGGCGTGGGTGTCCGGGGTGACCGTGAGGCCGAACCGGTCCAAGCCTGGGCGGTCATGGTCGTCCCACCAGCGCCAGGCGGCCTCCACATCGTCCCAGAGGTTCCGGGGGCCGGACTGGTACACCTCGTATTCCGTACGGCCCCGCTCGTAGTCGGCGGACGCCCATGACTCGGTGTCCCGGCTGTAGAGCCACAGCGTGTACGCGCCGTCGTCGTAGCGCTCCGCCCGCCAGAAGGCGCCGGGGACGGCCGCCCCGATGACGAACTGCTCGAACCACCCGCCCGTGTCCGGAGGGGCCAGTGTGGTGGTGGTTCTCTTCCCGTCGGCAGGCCACTCCCGACCACGCAGGTAGTCCTCGAAGGGCGGCCGGTCCGTGCGCTGTTGGCGCAGCCGCATGAACGCCGAACTCCGGGTAAACCTGCCGCTCGCGCTGGTGCCGTCGTCGTTCACAGTGAGCCGGACGATCTGCTCGCCGCCGTACTCGGTGCCGAACGGCGCCACGATGATCCCGCCGGGGGCTGACTGTTCCAGCCACGTCGTTGGGATCTCCAGCAGGGAGCAGGTGGCGATGATCCGGTCGTAGGGAGCGCCGTCCGGCCAGCCCAACCGCCCGTCGCCCTCGACCACGGTCGGCGCGAGTCCGGCCCGGTCCAGGTTCTCCCGGGCGCCGCGTGCGACGTCCGGGTCGTACTCGACGGTGACGACATTGGGACTGCCCAGGCGGTGGGCCAGCAGGCCCGCGTTCCACCCCGTGCCGGCTCCGACCTCCAGCACCCTGGCGCCCGGGCGCACGTCGAGGTCCTGGAGCATCGAGAACACCATCGTGGGCATGGAGTTGGAGGAAGTCGGGGTCGTGCCGAGTCCGTCCCCCGCGTGGTCACCGTCGTCCCACTGCGTGGTCAGCGGGACGTCCGAGTAGACCGCCCGCTTCCAGGCTTCGGGGTCCTGCGACCGGTACACCACGGAGTTCTGTCGGGTGCCGTCCGCGATGCCCGGCCAGATGCGGTCCGGGACGAAGAACTCACGGGGTACGGCGCGGAAGGAGGGGAGCCAGTCTGAGGAGAGCGCGCCGCTGGCCATCAGCGCGGAGGCGAGCCCCTGGGGGCCCGCCTCCTGGTGCGTCTCGCCGGTCACTTGCCGCTTCCGCCCGCCGGGGACGAGCCGTCGGAGGTGTTGCCGCCCTCGTCGGACCCTCCGCCGCCGTGCCCGGCGCCCTTGTTGCTGTCGTCCTGCTGCCCGCCGCCCTTGCCGTCGCCGGAGCCGCCTCCGCGCTTGCCCATGTTCTTCCCCTCATCTGTCGGTCAGGCCGAGGTGGCTCCCTCTGCCTGTCGTGCTTCCTGCTGACCTATCCGAGCCGGATCCTTCCCCGGACGGCTGGGACAGGGGTCTGTGGTGGCCCACGAGGGCCGGTTCGCTGCGCGCCGGAATCGGCGGCTGGCATCCCTCACCCGGGCCGGCAGCATTGCTCGATGCGGTCAACTCCCGCCGAACGAAGCGGAGTCCATCACTCGAAAGAGCCGGGCTCCACATCGCATTTGGTGAGCATGCGAGCCGTGATCCGGCTGGACTCGCCGTTGATCACTCGCCCCGCGAGCCGGGCGTACTCGGTGAGCACGTCAGCCAGCGCGCGGGCAGCACTGGCGCGGCAGCCACCGAGCGAGACGTGAGGCCCCTCGTGTACCCCGCGCCCGCTCACGACGGGCATCACGTCGGGGGTGGACGGCAGGCCCGCAAGCCTCCAAGCAGTCTCTACGGCGCTCGCCGCCGCTTCGGCCTCGGCGCGGTATCGCCTCAACTTCTCCGTCTCGGGCTCCACGTTCGACACGGATGCTCCCTTCGCCGCCCTGCCCTACCGATGCTTGCGACGCTACTGACGGCGCGCCACCGATCTCTATGGACTTGCATGAGCTTGCACGCCAATTTCCCGTTCAGCCATCGGTATTGACGCCATATCCACTGCTCAAAGAAGCTTGTGCAAGCCCGAACAAGCAGCACGTAGATCAGGGAGCCGGCCATGGCCGTTGAGTTCGTTGGCATCGACCCCAACACCGATCGGGACCACTGCCCCACCGTGTGGGTGGACCGAGAGGCTCAGGAGATCCTCTTCCAGGGGTGGAACCCGCGCCCGGAGACCCAGGCGGAATGCGAGGGAAGCAGCCCCGCAAACGGATCGGTACCCGACAATGAGGCCATCGTCAGGCTTCCGGCCCGGATGGTGCCCATGATCAGGGAGGCATAGCGGTCCGCCGTCCATCTGGAGCTGCGGGACTCGTACGCCCCGACGGAGCGGTTCGAGGCATGGCAGCGCGGTGAGCGGATCAACTGGGAGGACCGACAGTCCTGGTGGCATCCCTATGATCAGTTGATCACGGACACTGTGGCGCGGGGTGTGGTCATTCGTCGAGCCCGGGTCGTCTCCGAGCCCGTGTCCGAGTACATCCGGTGGGAGCACTACGTCACCCACGCCAACGTCACGGCGGGCGAGCAGGTCCGCTGGCTGCCACGGCGACAGGCCACGAACATCCCCCTGCCGGGAAACGACTTCTGGCTGTTCGATGGTGCGCTGCTTCGGGTGCACCACTTCTCCGGAGACGGCGTCGTGGTCGAAGATGAGATCACGGCGGAACCCGACGCCGTGAAGCTGTGCGCCACCGCATTCGAAGCAGTTTGGGAGCGAGCACTCCCGCACCATCTGTACGAGATCTGACGAAGGCCAGCTCCATGCCCGCGCATCCCTCTCCAAACGTTCAGAAGGCCCGCGAAGCCCTCGCCGGTCGGCTGAGCGAGATCCGGAAGGACGCGGGGATCAGCGGACGGGAGCTGGCCGTCAGGTGCGGCTGGTCGGAATCGAAGTCGTCCCGGATCGAAAACGCCAAGACGCCTCCGTCCGACACCGACATCAGGGCGTGGTGCCGCGCCTGTGGCGCCGGCGATCAAGTCCCTGACTTGATCGCCGCCAACCGGCAGTCCGTCGACGCTCATGTCCAGTGGCGACGACTCCAGCGAAGTGGCCTCCGTCGCCTGCAAGAGTCGACCGGGGATCTGTACCAGCAGACCAAGGTGTTCCGGGTCTACGTCTCTGACGTGATCCCAGGTTTCCTCCAAACACCCGGGTACGCGACCGCCTTGCTGTCGTGCATCGCGGGCTTCCGGGGAACCCCGAACGACGTGAGTGACGCCGTGGCGGCCCGCATGAAGCGCAATGCGGTTCTGCACAACGGCGCACACCGCTTCTCCTTCGTGCTGGAAGAGTCCGTGCTCCGGTATCGCGTGTGCAGTGCCGAGACCATGGCGGCACAACTCGGACACCTGCTCGGCGCCATGGATCTCCCCAATGTCGCGGTGGGCATCGTCCCGTTCGCGGCGCAGCGGACCGTGTGGCCCATGGCGACCTTCACGATCTTCGATGACGCCAGGGTCCACGCAGACACGCTGGATGCCGCCTCCACGCTCACGCAGCCCAGCCAGGTCGACCTGTACGCCCGCGCTTTTGATCGGCTCTCGCAGGGGGCAGTGCGAGGCGCCGCAGCGCGTTCCCTTGTCGTGGACGCTCTGGCCTACCTGGATTGATACTTCAGCGAGGAGAAAGGGCTCGATGTCGAGATCACCGGGCTCGTCGGCACGTACACCGACCCGCGGCACGTGATCGCCTATTCGGACGGCGAAGTCCGGCAGCAGTTCAACGTCTGCTTCACCGCGCGCATCACGGGTGGGGAGCTGTGGATCTCGGACGAGTCCACCGATCTTCGGTTCGTCGCCCCGAGCGACGTCGAAGGGTTGCCGATGCACCACACCCAGCGGCTCCGGCTCCAGCACTTCCTGGAGCGCAGGGCGATCCCGCATCTCGGCTGACCGGGAGCGCTCCACGAGGCCCTCGTCCTGGGTGGGCGAGGGCCGTCGAAGGTGCCGTGGGCCGTCGGGGTGTCAGAGGATGGCGAGCCGGTCGACCAGCAGTTCCAGCCTCTGCTCCATGTACTCCGGTGGGAGCCGGCCCGCTCGGGCCAGGGTGGCGAGGCCGTGCAGGGCTGCCCAGAAGGTCTCGGTGAAGACTCCCGGGTGGACGTCGTCGCCGGCGACCTCGGCGAGGCTTTCCAGCAGGGCGGCGAAGGCGTCCTTCAGGGGTTCCGGGGTGTCCTCCTGGGCGAAGGCCAGGCCGCCGTCGAGCTGGAAGAGGGCGTCGTAGACCGCCGGGTTGCGGGCGGCGAAGTCGAGGTAGGTGCGGGCGAGGGCGGCGACCCGGGCGCGGGGGCCGTCCGCGGCGGAGGTCGCGGCCCGCAGCGCCGCGGCCATCTCGGTGGCGCCTTCGAGGGCGACGGCGCCGATGATCTCCCGCTTGCCGCGGAAGTGGCTGTAGAGGACGGGCTGGCTGTATTCGATGCGCTCGGCGAGCCGGCGGGTGGTGACCGCGTCCCAGCCCTGCTGCTCGGCGAGTTCGCGGGCGGTCGCCAGGATGAGGCGCTCGCGCTCGGCCCGTTCGCGCTGCTTGCGTTCTTGTACCGACATGGTTCGATCCTAGCACCGCTAGACAAACGAGCGACATAAGGCCTAGCGTTGACTCGTCAGCTAGCAGCGCTAGATGCCCGGAGGGGTCATCATGCTCAACGCACTCGAGGTCTTCACCACCGTGGTCGTCGGCGTGATGGTGGGGGTGGAGTTCTCCGTCGCCTTCATCATGAACCCGATCTTCAACGCACTCCCCGACGACAGCACCCAACTCGCCAACGCTCACGGGGGCCGGATGCTCGGCGCCCTGATGCCGTTCTGGTACATCGGCTCGCTCGTGTTGAGCGCGATCTGGGCCGTCGCCGGATGGCACCACCACGGCACTGGCCTGGTCGTCACCGCCGGCGTGCTGCTGATCGTCAGCGTGGTCATGTCGGTCCTGCTGCTCGTCCCGATCAACAACCGGAACAAGACGTGGACCCCCGAGAACCGGCCCGCCGACTGGAAGGAGCAGCTGCAGCGCTGGAACCGCTACCACTACGCCCGCGTCGCGGTCATCATCGCCGCCTTCGCCCTGCTGGTCGCCGCCCTCGTCTGAGCCCGCGAGGCCCTCGCCTTCCCAGGCGAGGGTCTTCGCGTGTTTCAGTCGCCGTCGTCGGGGCGTCGCATCTTGAGGGTCGCGATGACGCCGAGGGCGACGGTGGTGATCGCGAGGGCGAGCAGGGCGACCAGGACGGCGCCGAAGAAGAACTTCATCGGTGCCACGGCTCGTCCCTCTCCAGGTCGCGGAGGAGGTGGAGGAGGTTGAGCAGGGTGCTGACGGGCGCGTTGCCGAAGTCGATCAGGATGCGGCCGTCGAGGGTCGTCTCGCCGGGCGCGGCGGAGCCCCAGAGGAGGCCGTGAGGCAGGCCGCGCCGGTGCAACTCGCCGAGGAGAGTGGTGAGTTGGGGCTCGGTGTAGTCGCGCATCCGGGGGTCGTCGGGCGCGATGGGGTCATGGGTCACGAGTCGGAGTCCAGCTCGTACCAGGTGGTCTTGCCGCGTTCCTGCGGGTCGACGCCCCAGCGGTCGGTGAGGCCCTCGACGAGCTGGAGGCCGCGACCGGTCTCGGCGAGGCCGGAGGGGGTGCGGGGCTGGGGGAGGGCGTCGCTCTCGTCGGAGACGGTGACCCGGAGGGTGCGGTCGAGGATGGAGAACCAGACGACCGGCGCGGGGGTGCCGGCGTGGTGCCAGGCGTTGACGATGAGCTCGATGAGGGCGAGTTCGGCGTTGAAGATGGTCTCGATGTCCCAGCCGCCGTTGCGGGTCATGGCGTCCCGCAGGGCCTGCCGGGAGAGGGTGAGCGAGGGGGTGTTACGGATGCACACGGGAACCTCCGTGAGGCTGTGGTGTGGGAGAGGGGGTGCCGTGAGCCAGGCCGGGTGATGGTTGCTCTTCGGCTACGCGTACGGGCAGCAGGCGCCTACTGCCCTGGATGCAGGCATTGTTGACGATCCGTCGGATCGAGCTGTGAACGACGATAGCGCATCGGAGCTTAAGGTTAAGCTCGATGCGCGAAGATTCCCCCGATGGGGTAGTCCTCCCCAGATGGCCACCCCTGCATCGGGCACGGCAGACTGGCGCCTGTACGAGCAGAGAGGACGTCATGGCCAATCGCCAGAACCCGACCCTCCGTCAGCGTCGGCTCGGCGCCGAACTGCGGAGGATGCGAGAGCAGATCGGCCTCGGGGGAAGCCACCTCGCTCGCCTACTTGGCGTGACTCCAGCCATGGTGACGCAGATGGAGAACGGGAAGTCCGCCGTCAGCGTGGGGCGCCTGCACGAGATCGCGGAGGCTTGCATGTGCGCCAACGCGCCCCTGGTCGACGCGCTCGCCGACATGGCCAGAGAGCGAGACCAGGCCTGGTGGGATGAGTACCGAAACGCACTCGCAGCCGCTCCAATTGATGTGGCGGAAATCGAAGGACACGCGAAGAAGCTGAAGAGCTTCAACATTGGTTTCATCCCAGGACTGCTCCAAACGGCCAGCTATGCCGCCGCCGTATTTGCGAGAGGTTTCACCCCTCTTCCCGATCGCGAGATCGATCGCAGGGTTACGTTCCGCCTGCGGAGACAGCAGACTATTCGCTCCGGCGAGACGCCATACGTGGCACTGGTCCACGAGGCGGCGCTACGTATTCAGTACGGCGGCGCCATGGTGCTCGGGGAACAGCTCGATTCGCTTGTCGAAGACTCCGAGCTTCCGGGAGTCTCGCTGCGGGTCGTACCGTTCGACACGGCCGACTTCCCTGGCCCCAGCGAGAACCTGCTTTATGCGGAGGGGCCAGTGCCGGAGCTGGATACGGTCCAGGCCGACTCGTCTCACGGCTCCCACATCTTCGACTCACCCGCCCAGTTGACAGGTTATCGCGCAATCTTTGAGCGCATCGAAGCCGTCGCGCTCCCGGAGAGTGAGTCGCGAGATTATATCCGCTCGATAATGAAGGAATTGAAGGACAGGTATGAATAGCATCGAGTGGCAGAAATCCAGCTTCAGCGAAGCCTCCAGCAACTGCGTTGAGGTGCGCACACGTGGAGGTGTGATCGAACTTCGTGAGTCCGATGAGGGTGACGTCATCGTCCACACCATCCGCCCGAACTTCGCGGCGTTCCTCCAGGCAGCCAAGGCAGGCGAGTTCGACCACCTCACCACCAACCCCTGAGCGAATCGTTCCGGCGGCCTCTTGCTCCCCGCAAGAGGCCGCCACAGGCCATCTGCAAGAAGCCACTTGAGCTGCGAAAACGCAACTTCGACAGCACCCGCAGAAGCAGCTACCTTCACCTGGTCTCCGGCGATCACCCACGGTCGCACGAGAGTTGCCTCAACCAGGGAGAGACGTTTGCCCCAGCTTGCGCTGTACACCTTCGGCACCCTGAAGTCGCCTCTCGCCGATCCCGCACCCCTCACCAACGAGTTCTACGACGTCGGTGCGACCGTCTACCAGGAGATCACTCAGCACCCCGGGTACCTCGCGCATGCCGAAGCAACAGACCCCGAACGGGGCGTGCTCTTCGACGCGAACTGGGGCGCATGGGGCGAGTTCGCCGCACCGACCTGGTACGCCAAGGGCCGCACGCGGGAAACCACCGCCCTGGCCGCGACCCTCTCGCTCTGGACCGACCTGCGCTCCACCTTCGACGCCATCTACACCGGTCTGCACCGCAAGGCACTGACCAGGCGTCACGACTGGATCGAAAAAGCCGAGTACCCGAACTACGTGACCTGGTGGGTCTCCGACGGCGTGATACCCAGCTGGCAGGAAGCGGTTTCCAGGCTGGAACACCTCCACGACCACGCCCCCACCCCGCACGCCTTCACCTTCCACCACCCGTTCACCCCGGACGGAACTCCGACCAGGATCAGCCCTCCACGGAAGCCCTGACCGGGCGGAACTCACCAGCCCACCCAGCGAGAAGCCCCCGCGCCCGCCACCCCGGGGGCGCGGGGGCCGTCTAGTGCCCGTCGCTCAGACCTCGCGAACCCCCGCCCGCCAGACCGCCGCCGTCAGCGGCACGCCCGGCCGGTACGCCAGGTGCACGTGCGAGGGCGCGTCCAGCAGCAACAGGTCAGCCCGCGCGCCGACCGTCACCGTCCCCACGTCACTGCGCCGCAGCGCGTGCGCGCCGCCCGCCGTGGCCGCCCAGACCGCCTCGTCCGGCGTCATCCCCATCTCCCGCACCGCCACCGCGATGCAGAACGCCATCGAACTGGTGAAGCTGGAACCGGGGTTGCAGTCCGTCGAGAGCGCCACCACCGCGCCCGCGTCCAACAGCCGCCGCCCGCTCGGGTACTCGGCCCGCGTGGAGAACTCCGCCCCGGGCAGCAGCGTCGCCACCGTCCCCGAGCCGACCAGCGCCGCCACGTCCTCGTCCGTCAGGTGGGTGCAGTGGTCCGCCGAGGCGGCCCCCAGCTCCACCGCCAGCTGCACGCCGGGCCCGTACGTCAGCTGGTTGGCGTGCACGCGCGGCGTGAGCCCCCGCTCGATCCCCGCCGTCAGGACAGCCCGCGCCTGGTCGCCGTCGAAGGCGCCCTTCTCGCAGAACACGTCCACCCAACGGGCGTGCGGCGCACAGGCGTCCAGCATCTCGCCGGTGACCAGCTCCACGTACCCCGCCGGGTCCTCGGCGTACTCGGGGGCCACGATGTGCGCGCCCAGGTACGTCGTCTCCGGCGTGTACCCGGCGGCGATCCGCAGCGCCCGCGCCTCGTCCTCGACCGTCAGCCCGTACCCGGACTTGCACTCGATGGTCGTGGTCCCCTGCCGCAGCGCCTCCCGGACGAACCCGGCCACGTTCGCCTCCAGTTCGGCATCACTCGCCGCCCTGGTCGCCGCCACCGTCGTACGGATGCCGCCCGCCGAGTACGACTGCCCGGACATCCGGGCGTTGAACTCGGCGGTGCGGTCGCCCGCGAACACCAGGTGGGCGTGCGAGTCGACGAAGCCGGGCAGCAGCGCCCGGCCCTCGGCGTCGAAGCGCTCGTCCGCCGCCGGGGCCTGCGCCGCCGGGCCGACCCAGGCGACGGTGTCGCCGTCGACCACCACGGCCGCATCCGGCAGCAGGCCGAGCGGACCGGTGCCGTGTCCGGGATCGTTGGTGACGAGACTGCCGATGCCCGTGATCAAGGTGGTCCTGGTGCTCAAGACAACGCCTTCCGAATCGAGTTGAGAGGTCAGTAGTCCAGCGCGCCGATCGCGGAGCGCAGCGCCCCCGGCACGTCGGCCACCAGCTGGTGCACGCCGTCCCGGACGACGTGCCGTCCGCCGACCACCAGGTGCCGGACGTCCGCCGCCGAGGCCGCGAAGACCGCGATCTCGGCGCCGAGCCGGGGCGACGGCCCCGCCGTACGGACGGAGTCCAGCGCGATCACCGTGAAGTCGGCGAGCGCCCCGGCCTCGATCCGCCCGGCCTCGGGCCAGCCCAGCGAGGCGTGCCCGTCCTCGCCACCGGCCCGCAGCAGCGCGTTCGCCGTCCAGTGCCCGCGGGTGCGGGTCCGCAGCCGCTCGTCCAGCTCCAGCGCCCGGGCCTCCTCCCACGGATCGATGATCGCGTGGCTGTCGCTGCCCAGGGTGATCGGGCTGCCGCCCGAGGCGAGCCGGCGGGCCGGGCCGATGCCGTCCGCGAGGTCCCGCTCGGTGGTGGGGCACATGCAGACGGTGGTGGAGGAGTCGGCGAGGAGCTTGACGTCCTCGTCGGTGAGGTGGGTGGCGTGCACGGCCGAGGTGCGCGGGCCGAGCGCGCCGTGGTCGGCGAGCAGCCGGGTCGGGGTGACGCCGTGGGCGGCGAGGCAGGCGTCGTTCTCGGCGGTCTGCTCGGACAGGTGGACGTGCAGCGGCGCCTTGCGCATCGCCGCCCAGTGCGCGACGGTGCCCAGCTGGTCGGCCGGGACGGCCCGGACCGAGTGGATGGCGGCGCCGATCCGGGCGTGCTCGCGCGGCTTGAGGGCGTCCGCCCGGGCCGCCCAGGCCTCGGCGTCGCCGTCGCTGAACCGCAGTTGCGGGTGGGTCGGCTCGGCGCCGAAGCCGGAGGACAGGTAGCAGGTGTCCAGCAGGGTGATCCGGATGCCGGCCCGGGCGGCGGCCTCGATCAGCGCCTCGCCCATCGCGTTCGGGTCGGTGTAGCGGGCGCCGCCGGGCGCGTGGTGCAGGTAGTGGAACTCTCCGACGGCGCTGATCCCGGCGAGCGCCATCTCGGCGTAGACGGCGGTGGCGAGCTCCAGGTAGCTGTCCGGGTCGAGCGCACCGGCGAAGCGGTACATGGTGTCGCGCCAGGTCCAGAAGGTCCCGGAGCCGACCTGGACGTGCCCGCGCAGCGCCCGGTGGAAGGCGTGCGAGTGGGCGTTGGCCTGGCCGGGCAGCAGCAGCCCGTCGAGGCGGACGGCGCCGGGCGGGCAGGGCCCGGCGTCCGGGGTCACGGCGGTGATCCGGCCGTCGGGGCCGGTGGCGATCAGCACGTCCCGCTCGACCACCGGCCCGTTGTCGTGCGGCAGCCAGGCGTGCTGCGCCCAGTAGCTCACCGGAAGGGTCACTGACACGCCAGGTCCTCCAGTACGTCGGCGAGGGCGGCGACCCCGGCCAGGCAGTCGGCCTCCTCGGCGTGCTCGGCCGGGGAGTGCGAGACGCCCGTGGGGTTGCGCACGAACAGCATGGCGGTCGGGATGGCGGACGCCAGGATCCCGGCGTCGTGTCCCGCGCCGGTGGGCAGCACCGGGGCGTCGAGCAGCTTGGCGAGCCGGTCGCGCAGCGGGCCGTCGAAGTCCACCACCGGGGTGTAGGACTCGCGGGTCAGCTCGACCCGGACGCCGTCGCGCTCGCCGCGCTCGGTGGCGGCCCGCTCGATCTCGGCGACCAGCTCGGTGAGGGTGCGCTCGTCGGCGGCCCGGGTGTCGAGCCAGCCGCGCACCAGCGAGGCGATCGCGTTGGTGCCGTTGGGCTCGACCGCGACCTTGCCGAAGGTGGCCAGCGCGCCGGTCAGCTTCGCCTTCTTGCGGGCGGCGAGCACCGTGTTGGCGTACGTCAGCATCGGGTCGCGGCGGTCCTCGATCCGGGTGGTGCCGGCGTGGTTGGCCTCGCCGTGGAAGTCGAACCGCCAGCGGCCGTGCGGCCAGATCGCGCCGGCCACGCCGACCGGTTGCCCCTCGGCGAGGTGGCGGCCCTGCTCGACGTGGAGTTCGACGAAGGCGCCGATCCGGGCGAGCCGCTCGTCGTCCGCGCCGATCGCGGTCGGGTCGTAGCCGGCCTTCTCCATCGCGTCGGGCAGCCGCACCCCGCCGGCGTCGCGCAGCTCGTACGCGGCCTCGCGGGAGAGCACCCCGGCGGTCAGCCGGGAGCCGATGCAGGCCACGCCGAACCGGGCGCCCTCCTCGTCGCCGAAGTTGACGATCGCCAGGGGCTTGTCGAACTCGACCCCGCGAGCGCGCAGTTCGTCCAGCGCGGCGAAGGAGGAGACCACCCCGAGCGGGCCGTCGAAGGCGCCGCCGTCCGGGACGGAGTCCAGGTGCGAGCCGGTGACGATCGCCCCCTGACCATGCGGATCGCCCAGCCAGGCCCACTGGTTGCCGTTGCGGTCCAGCTCGTACGTCAGGCCGCGGCTGCGGGCCTGCTGCTCGAACCAGGCGCGGCACTCGGCGTCGGCGGAGTTCCAGGCGAAGCGGCGGTAGCCGCCGGAGGCGGCGGAGCGGCCCACGGGGAGCAGCTCCGCCCACATCTCTTCGAAGCTCACAGCTCACCCATGGGGACACGGACCCCGCGCTCGGCGGCGACCTCGGTGGCGCGGTCGTAGCCGGCGTCCACGTGCCGGATGACGCCCATGCCCGGGTCGTTGGTGAGCACCCGGCGGATCTTCTCGCCGGCCAGCGCGGTGCCGTCGGCGACGGTGACCTGACCGGCGTGGATCGAACGGCCGATGCCGACGCCGCCGCCGTGGTGGATGGACACCCAGGAGGCGCCGGAGGCCACGTTGACCATGGCGTTGAGCAGCGGCCAGTCGGCGATCGCGTCCGAGCCGTCCAGCATCGCCTCGGTCTCCCGGTACGGGGAGGCCACCGAGCCGCAGTCCAGGTGGTCGCGGCCGATCACGATCGGCGCGGACAGCTCGCCGGAGGCGACCATGTCGTTGAAGCGCTCGCCGGCCTTGTCGCGCTCGCCGTAGCCGAGCCAGCAGATGCGCGCGGGCAGGCCCTGGAAGTGCACCTTCTCCTGGGCCATCTTGATCCAGCGGGCCAGCGACTCGTTCTCCGGGAAGAGGTCGAGGACGGCCTTGTCGGTCTTGTGGATGTCCTGCGGGTCGCCGGACAGCGCGGCCCAGCGGAACGGGCCCTTGCCCTCGCAGAACAGCGGGCGGATGTACGCCGGGACGAAGCCGGGGAAGGCGAAGGCGCGGTCGTAGCCGGCCAGCTGGGCCTCGCCGCGGATCGAGTTGCCGTAGTCGAAGACCTCGGCGCCGCGGTCCAGGAAGCCGACCATCGCCTCGACGTGCCGGGCCATCGACTCGCGCGAGCGCTCGGTGAACTCGGCGGGCTTGGCGGCCGCGTAGTCCGCCATGTCCTCGAAGGCGACGCCGACCGGCAGGTAGCTGAGCGGGTCGTGGGCGCTGGTCTGGTCGGTGACGATGTCGATCGGCGCGTCCATCGCGAGCAGCTGCGGGACCAGCTCGGCGGCGTTGCCCAGCACGCCGATGGAGAGCGGCTGCCTCTTGTCG
Source organism: Kitasatospora sp. NPDC001683 (assembly GCF_053596495.1). NCBI lineage: Bacteria > Bacillati > Actinomycetota > Actinomycetes > Kitasatosporales > Streptomycetaceae > Kitasatospora > Kitasatospora sp. NPDC001683. Next base: position 35,249 of record NZ_JBSFGK010000046.1, on the reverse strand, counting down.
CGGGCTTCCACGGCCAGCTGGAGCGCGTGGCTGAGGTCCTTGGCCTCGACGTCCAGGTAACGGTGCTCGATCCGGCGGGAGATCCGGGACGGGTCGCAGTCGATGCAGATCGCCACGCCGCCGTTCATGGTGACGGCCAGCGGCTGGGCACCGCCCATTCCGCCGAGGCCGGCGGTGAGGGTGATGGTGCCCTCCAGCGTGCCGTTGAAGCGCTTGTTGGCGACGGCGGCGAAGGTCTCGTAGGTGCCCTGGAGGATGCCCTGGGTGCCGATGTAGATCCAGGAGCCGGCGGTCATCTGGCCGTACATGGTGAGCCCGAGGCTCTCCAGCCGGCGGAACTCCTCCCAGTTGGCCCAGTCGCCGACCAGGTTGGAGTTGGCGATCAGCACGCGCGGCGCCCACTCGTGGGTCTGCATGACGCCGACCGGGCGGCCGGACTGGACCAGCATGGTCTCGTCCTGCTTCAGCCCCTGCAGCGTCTTCACCATGGCGTCGAAGGAGCGCCAGTCGCGGGCGGCCTTGCCGGTGCCGCCGTACACCACCAGCTTCGACGGGTGCTCGGCCACCTCGGGGTCGAGGTTGTTCATCAGCATCCGCAGGGCGGCCTCCTGCTGCCACCCCTGCGCCGTGAGTCCCGTCCCGCGCGCCGCACGCACCTCACGCGGCCCGCTCGCCTGCTGCTGCACCATGTCCCGACCTCTCTGCGGATGGATTCATTCAAGCCCGGTTCGGCTGAATATATCTAAACAACCAACTTTCGACCAGACCCCGGAACAATCCGATCAGCCACGGCACCCGCCGACTTGGCGCACTAGCCTGAACCCGGCGAACACCAGCCACTCGGCCCAGCACCGAGGAGCGGAGGACGCGATGACGGCCATCGACGTGCGGCCCGGCAGACTCCGGGACGTGGCGGAGGAGATCGAGCAGCGCACGGGACTGCGCGTCCAGATCATCGGAGGAACCCTGGTGGTGTCCCCGACCCCTCGCGGCAAGCACGCGGGGACCGTCAAGCGCCTGTCGCGACAGCTCGACGCCGGACTCCCGACGGGTCTCGGCGCCTACGGGGTTTCGTCGATCGACATGCCGGACAACACGGAGGACTACGCGACACCGGATCTGGTCGTCCTGCCGTCCGACTGGGAGGACGACGACGAGTGGCTGGCAGACCCGCACGATGTAGAGCTCGCAGTCGAGGTCATCTCCACCTCCGAGCGAGTCAGCCTCATCGCGGCCAAGACCAGCTGGTACGCGATCGCCAGCGTGCCGGTCCTCCTCGCGGTCGACCCCCGCGAGGGTTCCTGGACACTCCACACCCACCCCCGCGACGGCGAGTACCAGGGCGTCCTGCACGGCAAGTACGGCGAGCCCGTCCCGCTGCCCTCGCCGCTGCCCGCCGAGCTGGACACCTCCGGCCTTCCGCTCTACGCCCCCCGCAGCTGAGTCACGCCGCCGCGTCACCGCCGTCCCAGTCGATGCCGATCTCGGCGAGCCAGCGGCGGTCGGCGGCGTCGGGGGCGGGTGGGGAAGGCGGGCGGGGGATGTTCTGGACCGGGCCGAGGCCGTACTTCTCGGCGGCCGCGATGGCGCGGGCGTCGGGTTCGATGACGCCGACGTGGACGGCGGACTCGTCGCCCGGGTCGAGGACGGTCAGTTCGGGTTCGGGCAGGCGCCGCAGGGTGACGCGGCGTCCGCAGGCGGGGCAGGACCATTCATCGGCACCCGAGGCCAGGCGGGCGACGAACTTCATCTCGTGGATCACGCGCATGGGCGGCACCCCCTGCCATAGGGGATGCCCGGGTTCTTGACGAGTACTCCCCCAGCCTTATTCCAGGCTGCGCCTATTCCAAGAAGAGCCCCCGCGCCGCCGCCGCGTGTTCGATCGCCTCCAACCGGGCCTCCGCGCCGGGGAGTTCGTCGCACATGGTCTGCAGCAGCACCCGGCCGAGCATCATCGGCGCGCAGGCGGTGTCGAAGACCAGCCCGGTGCCGACGGCGGCCGGCAGCATCAGGTCGGAGAGCTTGGCGACCGGCGAGAAGGCGCTGTCGGCCACGGTGAGCACGGTCAGCCCGCACTCCCGGGCGACCGCCAGGGCGTCCATCAACTCCCGCGGGTAGCGCGGCAGGGCGAAGCACAGCAGCGCGGTGGCGCCCGCCGCGGTGGCCTGTTCCAGCCGGTCGGCGAGCATGCTGCCGCCCTCGTCCAGCAGCCGGATGTCCGGGTGCACCTTGGCCGCGAAGTACGCGAAGCCGCGCGCCTGCGCGGAGGCCGCCCGCAGGCCGAGCACCGGCAGCGGGCGGGAGGCGGCGAGCAGCCGGGCGGCCCGGATGATCGGCTCGGGGTCGGCGAGCAGTTCGGCGAGGTGGCGCAGGTGCTCGATCTCGGCCAGCACGGCCTGCTGGTGCTCGTTGCGCACCGCGTCGTCCGGGGTCTCCGGTGCGGCCGGTTCGCCCGCGCCGAGTTCGCGCAGCTGCTTGCGCAGCGCCGGGTAGCCGTCGTAGCCGAGGGCGACCGCGAAGCGGGTGACGGAGGGCTGGCTGACCCCGGCGAGTTCGGCGACCTCGACGCTGGACAGGAACGGCGCCTCGGTGGCGTGCCGGACCAGCGAGTGGGCGATCCGCCGCTGGGTGGGCGTCAGCCGGTACCCCTCGAACAGCTGGAGCAGCCGGGCGGAGGGGCCGACGCTGCCGGCCTCGTCGATGGCGGTCATCAGCGGTACCTCCGGATGCGAGCGGTTCGGACGACGACTGTGCAGCAGCGCGCCGCGCCTGGCAAAGACGTCTCGTACGGCGGGATGCCGGATGAGACGTCCCAATGATCGGACACCGGGGCGGTGGCCGGACACGGGCCTCGGGGTAACCCTGATTTCCCCCTGAGCCCGCCCGGATTCCCCCCGCGAACGGATGGACCGGGCCGTGCGGCGGCCCCACGCTACTGGCATGGACACTCGCCAGGACGAACTTCGGCGCGACCTCGACGCCACCCTGCAGGCCCGCAAGGAGCTCGGCAAGGAGTACGAGGACGAGCTCGTCGACTCCTTCATGAAGCGCCTCGACGCCCGTCTGGACGCCCGGGTGGACCGTTCGGCGGCCGGGCGGCCGGACGACTACGAGACCGACTACCGCGACCGGGGTCGCCCCCGCCGCGGCGGGTGGGGCGCCCGGCGTTCCCCCACCGGGCTGGCGGTGATCTCGATGGCCCTCGGCATCCCGCTGACCGCGATCAACAGCAGCCCCGGCGGGGCCGGCTTCCCCGCCCTGGTGGTCACCTGGGCGGGCATCGTCGGGGTCAACCTCGCCGCCGCCCTGGGCAACCGGCTGAACCGCGCCGAGCGCCGGACGCGGAGCGACTGGGACTGAGCCCCGGTCGCCCCGCGTCCGGGACATCTCAGGCCAGCGGGCCGGTGACCCGCTCCACCGCCCGCACCAGGTCCCCGGAGGCGACCAGCGCGGCGGCGGCCTCCAGGTCCGGCGAGAGGAAGCGGTCCCGGCCGGCGCCGCCGACCCCCGCCTCGCGGGCGGCGGCCAGCGCGGCCGCGGTGGCCGGGGCCGGCCCGCCCGCCGCGTCGGCCTGCTGACGGATCTCCAGCGCGCGGGCCGCGGCGGTCAGTTCGACGGCCAGGATGCGGCCGAGGTTCTCGACGGCCTGGCGCAGCTTGCGGGCGGCCGACCAGCCCATCGACACGTGGTCCTCCTGCATCGCGGAGGAGGGGATCGAGTCGACCGAGGCCGGGACGGCGAGCCGCTTGTTCTCGCTGACCAGCGCCGCCTGGGTGTACTGGGCGATCATCAGACCGGAGTCCACGCCCGGGTCGTCGGCCAGGAAGGCCGGCAGGCCGTGCGAGCGGGCCTTGTCGAGCAGCCGGTCGGTGCGGCGCTCGGAGATCGAGCCGAGGTCGGCGGCGGCGATGGCGAGGAAGTCCAGCACGTACGCGACCGGCGCACCGTGGAAGTTGCCGTTGGACTCGACCCGGCCGTCCGGCAGCACCACCGGGTTGTCCACCGAGGCGGCGAGCTCACGCGAGGCGACCAGCTGGGCGTGTGCCAGGGTGTCCCGGCCGGCGCCGGCGACCTGCGGGGCGCAGCGGATCGAGTAGGCGTCCTGGACCCGCGGCGCGTCGTCCTGGTGGTGGCCGGTGAGGCCGGAGCCCTTGAGCACGGCGAGCATGTTGGCGGCGCTCAGCGCCTGGCCCGGGTGCGGACGGATCGGGGCGTGCAGCTCGGGGGCGAGCACCTTGTCGGTGCCGAGCAGCGCCTCCAGGGTCATCGCGGCGGTGATGTCGGCGGTGGTGAACAGCCGCTGCAGGTCGGCGATGGCCATCACCAGCATGCCGAGCATGCCGTCGGTGCCGTTGATGAGGGCCAGGCCCTCCTTCTCCAGCAGTTCGACGGGCTCGATCCCGGCGGCGGCGAGCAGCTCGGCGACGGGCTTCTCCACGCCGTCCGGGCCGGTGGCGGTGCCCTCGCCCATCAGCACCAGCGCGCAGTGCGACAGCGGCGCGAGGTCGCCGGAGCAGCCGAGCGAGCCGAACTCGCGGACCACCGGGGTGATGCCCGCGTTGAGCAGGGCGGCCATGGTCTGGGCGACCAGCGGCCGGACGCCGGTACGGCCGGAGGCGAGGGTCTTCATCCGCAGGAACATCAGCGCGCGGACCACCTCGCGCTCGACCGCCGGGCCCATGCCGGCCGCGTGCGAGCGCACCAGCGAGCGCTGCAGCTGGGCGCGCAGCTCGGGGCTGATGTGCCGGACGGCGAGCGCGCCGAAGCCGGTCGACACGCCGTAGACGGGACGCGGCTCGGCCGCGAGGGCGTCGATCCGCGCGCGGGCGGCCGCCATCTCGGCGAGCGCGTCGGGACCGATCTCGACCCGGGCGTTGCCCCGGGCGACGGCCAGCACGTCCTCCGCACTGACGTCGGCCTTGCCGACCTGGACCAGCGGAGCGTCGGGGGCCACAGCACTGTGCATATCCATATACATAATCACATCAGGTGAATGGAGATATGACAACAGCTGCCCACCATCCGGATTCTCCGACGCCCCGATCCGCGCCGCACCCCGGGGCCCGCCACTCCTTCACGCCACTCTGCGCGCCCTCGAACCGACTGCGGGCTAACGCCCCTTCCGCCGCCTGATCGAGTACACCAGCAGCACCACGATCAGCAGGACCACCAGCGCGACGAACGCGACCCAGCCGAACACCGCGTCCAGCGCCCGCCCGACCAGACTGCGCCGGGTCTTGTGCCGGCGCCGCGAGGCGGCGTGGTCGGTGATCTGGTGCGCCCGCAACCCGACCCGCACCTGCCGCGCCGGCGCCGTCCGCACGGCCGCCGGACCGGTCGCCGACGCCGGCCCGGCCTGCCCCGCCACCCGCACCACCGGCACCGCCGCCGCCGGCCCGGCCGCCACCACCCCGCCGCCCAGCACCAGCACCCCGGCCACCGCCGCGCCCACCAGCCGTCCACCCATGGCCACCCCCCGATCCCCGATCCAGCCCCGACACCTTCCCACCCCCACACCCCACCCCGGCACCCCCGCACCCCGACCGCGACCCACCCGCGACACCCCGGTCACCGAACCGGCACATCACCGCATCGCGCCGGCACCCTGACCAGGGACAGGGTGGCCACGTCAGAACTCGACCAGCCTCACGTCACCGGCGGCGAAGCCGGCCCCGACAGCGCGACCGCCACCAGCGCCCGCATCGCGCAGGCGGCCTGGCCGAGCGGCAGGGTGGCGTCATCGGCGAAGAGCTCGACCAGCCAGCCGCCCGCCGGGTTCTGGCCACCCGCCGCGACCATGCCGCGGTAGCCGGAGACCACGAGCATCGCCTCCTCCGCCGGGTCGTTGCCCGCCGCGCCCGCGCGCAGCGCGAAGGCGCCGCCGCGGACGGCCCGGCGGGTCATCGGGTAGTGGCGGAGGTCGAAGACGGCGTCGGGGGCCTCGATCTGGGCGCGCTGGGTCTCGGCGCGGGTGCTGCTGGGGCCGCTGGTCATCCGGTAGACGGCGTGCTGGGCGGTGCGCATCAGCTGGGAGCCCGGCGGGACGTACGAGACCCACCAGCCGACGGCGTCGAGCAGCCGGGCGGAGGTCTCGGCGACGACGACCAGCTTGCCGAGGGTGTCGGCCGGGTGGACGGCCCGGGCCGCGGAGGCCTGGTCGAGGGCGGCGAGGACGGCGGTGAGCAGCTGTCCGGGGTCGGCGCTGTGGGCGGCGCCGCGGAAGCGCCGCCGGTCGGCCGCGCCGGCCCGGCCGCCGGGGCCGCGCCGCCCGTCGGCGCGGTGGTGCGGGTCGGCGGCGTCGGCGAGCAGCACGGTGGGATCGGGCGAGAAGCCGGGGCCGTGGCTGCGCCCGGCGACCACGGGGTGGGCGGCGCGGGCGGCCTTGGCCCGGTACTGGGCGGCGTCGGCGAGCCGGAAGAGCCGGTCGGGGGTGGTGACCGGGCCGATGGAGTCGCCGGTGGAGGCGACGCCGCAGGCGACGCCCTCGCCCTCGGAGAGCGCCAGCGCCCGCGCGCACAGCTCCTCGGCGACGGCGACCACCTCGTCGGCCTTCTGGCCCTCCGCGAGCAGGCAGAACTCGTCGCCGCCGAGCCGGGCGGCGAGGCTGCCGGGGAGTTTGGCGGCGGCCAGGGACAGCTGGTGGGCGAAGCGTTCCAGCAGTCGGTCGCCCATCTCGTGACCGAGCTGGTCGTTGACCCGCTTCAGTCCGTTGACGTCGCAGACGACGAGCGAGACGACGGTGTTGTCCCGGTTGTGCGCCTCCAGCGCGCTCTCCAGCCGGGCGTCGACCGCACGCCGGTTGGCGAGGCCGGTGAGCGGGTCTGAGAAGGCGAGTTTGCGCAGGTCGGCGAGGCGTTCGGTCTGGGCGAGGCCGGCCGAGACCTGGGCGGCGAGCAGGGTCGCGTAGTCGGCGTCGGCCTCGGTGAACTCGGGCATGCCGGTGGACCGGGCGAGGTAGAGCTCGCCCCAGGCCTGTCCGTGCAGCACGATCGGCGCGACCACGCAGCAGGCCCGGCCGCGCCGGCGCAGCGCGGCGGCGCGTTCCCGGCAGTACGCGCCGGCGGTCGGGTGGGTGTGCCCGGCGTGCGGCTCGACGTCCTCGGCGGTCTGCAGCCAGGCGCGCGGCAGCCGCCCGGTGGTCCAGCGTTCCTCCAGATAGGTGACGATCTCCGGGAAGTCCGCGACCGGGTACGACTCGTCCTCCGGCAGTTCCTCCTCGCCGGGCGCGAGCTCGCCGTGGTTGACCAGCACCCGCAGCCGGCCGGACTCGCGGTCCCAGACCGAGACGGCGGCCATGGTGGCGCCGAGCGCCTCGGTGGCCCGGGCGGCGGCGGCCCGGACGGCCTCCAGCGGGGTGAGCGCCCCGGCCATGTCCTGGGCGAGTTCGACCACCGACTGCAGCCGCAGGTCGGGCAGCGGGTCGCAGCGGTGCGGGCCATCGCAGTCGCAGCCGCGGTCCGTCATGGTCGCCTCACTGCTCACCGGCTCGCCTCGCTCCCTGTGCTCGGTCCTGCCGGACCCCCACCGGTCGGCCGCACCCGTCCGGCCGCTTGCACCAAGACTATGGCGATTTCGTTCGGTTATGCCCCGTTTGCCCGGATGGACCCGCAACCGACCGTACGGCTTTCAACCGTTCGGCACCCGCCCGAGCGCCCACCGAGCGCCCAACCCAGCCCACGAGCGCCCAGGAGCCCCGCCCCCCAGCACCCGGGGCCCGCCGGCTACTCCGCCTTCGTCCGCCGCGACAGCAGCCACGGCTCCACCAGCCCCAGCCCCCGCACCGGCCGCCGCCACATCGGCTGCAGGTGGAACCGCGCCCCCGCGTCCGGCACCGGCACCGGCAGCCCGGAGGCCGGCATCCCGGCCGCCACCGACAGCGCCTCCGCCAGGCCGGGCCCCTCCTCGACCGGGCCGACGCTGCCGTTCTGCTCCAGCGCCGCGGCGAACTCCCCGTCGATCAGGACCGCGTCCTTGGGCGCGATCGAGGTGAGCCGGCTGGCCAGGTTGACCGTGGTGCCGAAGACGTCGCCCATCCGCTGGGTGACCGTCCCGAAGGCCATGCCGACCCGCAGCGCGGGGATGGTCTCGTCCTCGGCCAGCGCCTCGATCAGGCTGAGCGCGATCTCGGCGGCGGTGGAGGGGTCCTCGGTGACGTAGAGGATCTCGTCGCCGAGGGTCTTGATGACCCGGCCGCCCTGCCCGGCGATCAGGTCGGAGCAGGTGTTCTCGAAGGTCTCGACCAGTTCGCCGAGCTCCTCCTCCTCCAGCCGCCGCGACAGCCGGGTGAAGCCGACCAGGTCGGCGAACCCGACGGCGAGCCGGCCGCTGGTGATCTCGTTGTCCTCGGCGGCCTGCACCACCCGGCCGGTGACGGCGGCCAGCTGGCGCCGCCAGACGTACACCAGGAACTGCTCCAGCTCCGGCAGCAGCAGCTCGACCAGCGGGTACGCCACGTCGGCGCGGGTCAGCCCGGGCTCGACGGACTGGGTGAGGTTCTCCAGGAAGGTGTCCATCTGCCAGCCGGCCAGCCGGGCCGTGGTCTGACCGGTGGAGCGGGCCACCTGGATCGCCATCGACTCGCTGAGCAGTCCGGACTCGATCAGGCCGGCCAGGCGCCGCAGCGCGATCACGTCGCCGTCGGTGAGCGCCCGGGACTGGCCGATGTCGGGGAAGCCCATGGCCCGCCAGAACCGGGTGGCCAGCTCCATCGGGACGTCGGCGGCGCGCGCGGCCTGGTACGGGGTGTAGCGGCGTGGCGCGTCCAGGATCAGGCGTTCCAGTTCGAGCGCGACCGTGGGGTCGTGACTGCCCGCCGTCCCGCTGCTGCCGTCCTCTGCCACCGGTCCGTCCCCGTGCGGTCGCCGCACTTGCCTCGTGTCCTACCTGTCCGGGCGCACCGCCCGCCACCCGGGCGGACAGTGGCGCGCCTCACACCGCTGCCAGGTGGAATGTTCGCACGGAATCACGTGATCCGGAGCATCCGCCCGAGTCAAGGAGAGGTGAAGAGTGCCGTTCAGCGCGCCTCGGGGCGGACGTGGACCACGTCCCCCGCGCCGACCGCCCGGCGTGCGCCGTCGGCGGTGCGGACCACCAGACGGCCGTCCCCGTCGATCGCCACCGCCTCGCCGACCAGCTCCTGGTCGCCGGGCAGGAGCACCTTCACCTGGCGGCCGAGCGTGCTGCAGCGGTCCACGTACGCGCGCATCAGGTCACTCGCGTGCGGATCCCCGGCCGCCGCCGTCCATTCGCGGTACAGCCCGGCGAACTCGCGCAGCACGGCGCGCAGCAGGACGGACCGGTCGGTGGTCCCGGCGCCGGCCAGCGCGAGCGAACCGGCGGTGGGGACGGGCAGCTCGGCCGCGCGCAGCGAGACGTTCAGCCCCATCCCGACCACCACCGCGCCGCCGCTCAGCTCGGTGAGGATGCCCCCCAGCTTGCGCTCCGCGCCGTCGATCTCCACCTGCAGGTCGTTGGGCCACTTCAGGCCGACCTCGACCCCCGCCACCCGGTGGAGGGTGCTGGCCGCGGCCACCCCGACCAGGATCGGCAGCCAGCCGTACCGCTCGACCGGCACCTCCTCGGGGCGCAGCAGGAAGGACAGGAACAGCCCGGAACGGGCCGGGGCGGTCCACTGCCGGTCCAGCCGGCCGCGCGCGGCGCGCTGCGCCTCGGCGACCAGCACCGTGCCCTGCGGGGCGCCGGCCCGGGCCCGCTCGGCGAGGTCGCTGTTGGTCGAGCCGGTCTCGGCGACGACGTCCAGCGAGGTCCAGAGCCCGCCGGGGACGACCAGGTCGCGGCGCAGCACCTCCTGGTCCAGCGGCGGCCGGTCCAGGTCGGTCCAGGGGGACGGTCCGGTGCGGCCGAAGCCGCGCAGTCCACTGCGGCGGGGGGTCTCGGGTGCGGTCATGGCAGCACACTAGAGGCACTAGTCCGCCCCATCGTCCCGCACAACGCCCGTTGACACACTGTGTCGATGGCCATAACGCCAGGACTGACGGATGACCCTGGGCTCTGGCTACGCTACGCAGCGGTAGTTCGCAGCGCCGCCCTGCCCTCCTGCGCGAGCCCCGACCTCCGGCCCGCGCGCACCCGAACAGGTCGCGGCCGATGATCAGGGAGAGCCACCGCATGACCGAGGCGCCGTACGACCCCCACACCACCGCCGGCAAGCTCGCCGACCTGCGGCGCAGGCTGGACGAGGCGGTGCACTCCGGCTCCGCCAAGGCCGTGGAGAAGCAGCACGCCAAGGGCAAGCTGACCGCCCGTGAGCGGGTCGTGGAACTGCTGGACGAGGACTCGTTCGTCGAGTTCGACGAGTTCGCCCGCCACCGTTCGACCAACTTCGGCCAGGAGAGGAACCGGCCCTACGGCGACGGCGTGGTGACCGGCTACGGCACCATCGACGGCCGTCAGGTCGCCGTCTTCGCCCAGGACTTCACCGTCTTCGGCGGCTCGCTCGGCGAGGTCTTCGGCGAGAAGATCGTCAAGGTGATGGACTTCGCGCTGAAGACCGGCTGCCCGGTCATCGGCATCAACGACTCCGGCGGCGCCCGGATCCAGGAGGGCGTGGTCTCGCTCGGCCTGTACGGCGAGATCTTCCGCCGCAACGTGCACGCCTCGGGCGTCATCCCGCAGATCTCGCTGATCATGGGCCCCTGCGCGGGCGGCGCGGTCTACTCCCCCGCGATCACCGACTTCGTGGTGATGGCCGACCAGACCTCGCACATGTTCATCACCGGCCCGGACGTGATCAAGACCGTGACCGGCGAGGACGTCGGCATGGAGGAGCTGGGCGGCGCCCGCACCCACAACACCAAGTCCGGCAACGCGCACTACCTGGCCACGGACGAGAAGGAGGCGATCGAGTACGTCAAGAGCCTGCTCTCGTACCTGCCCTCCAACAACCTGAGCGACCCGCCGTCCTACCCGGAGCAGGCCGACCTCGACATCACCGACGAGGACCTCGAACTCGACACCCTCGTGCCGGACTCGGCGAACCAGCCGTACGACATGCACAAGGTGATCGAGCACGTCCTCGACGACGGCGAGTTCCTGGAGACCCAGCCGCTGTTCGCCGGCAACATCATCACCGGCTTCGGCCGGGTCGAGGGCCAGTCGGTGGGCATCGTCGGCAGCCAGCCGATGGACCTGGCCGGCTGCCTGGACATCAACGCCAGCGAGAAGGCCGCGCGCTTCATCCGCACCTGCGACTCCTTCAACATCCCGGTGCTCACCTTCGTGGACGTGCCCGGCTTCCTGCCCGGCACCGAGCAGGAGTGGGACGGCATCATCCGCCGCGGCGCCAAGCTGATCTACGCCTACGCCGAGGCCACCGTCCCGCTGATCACCGTGATCACCCGCAAGGCCTTCGGCGGCGCGTACGACGTCATGGGCTCCAAGCACCTGGGCGCCGACCTCAACCTGGCCTGGCCGACCGCGCAGATCGCGGTGATGGGCGCGCAGGGCGCGGTCAACATCCTGCACCGCCGGGAGATCGCCGAGGCCGAGGCGGCCGGCACCGGCGAGGAGAAGCGCGCCGAGCTGATCGCCTCGTACGAGGACACCCTGCTCAACCCGTACCTGGCCGCCGAGCGCGGCTACGTCGACGCGGTGATCGCCCCGAGCGAGACCCGTCGGCACATCGTCCGGGGCCTGCGGGCGCTGCGCGGCAAGCGCGAGGTGCTGCCGCCCAAGAAGCACGGCAACATCCCCCTGTAGGCACCATCCCTCTCGGGAGAGAACCAGCCATGTCCCCGATCCACGTGCTGCACGGGCAGCCGACCCCCGAGGAGCTCGCCACCGTCCTGGCGGTGGTCCAGGCCCGGGCCGCCGCCGCGCAGGCCGCCGCCGAGGCGGCGCGTCTGGCCGGTGTCGGCCCGGCCTCCCCCTGGAACGACCGCTCCCGCCTGCTCCGCCCCGCCGTCCGCCCGGGCGTCAACGCCTGGCGGACCTCCGGCTGGGCGCGCTGACCCGCGTTCTGACCCGGAGCAGGAAGTCGGCCGGTCCGACTTCCTGCTCCGCCATTCGCCCACTCGCCGGCCAAAGGGGCTCGGGGCGGGCCCGCCCGTTCTCCACCGCGCACTGCCGCCCGCCGGGCCCGAAACCTGAGTACGGATACTCAGGCGTCCGGGCCCGCCCGCAGCGCACTCTGGACGGGTGCTCTGGTCAGACCCCGAGGACGAGCCCTCGCCCGAGGCCCGTCGCATGCAGGAGCGGATGCAGCGGGCCGGCAAGGTGCTCGCCGCCATCGTGCTGGTGGGCTCCGTCCTGATCATGTTCAGCCGGTACTTCACCTGAGCCGTTCACCCGAACGGCGGATGCCGGCACCCCCTACTCTGGTGGGCATGACCGACCAGCGCGCCCTCGTCCTCGCCTCCGCCTCCCCCGCCCGCCTCGGGCTGCTGCGCCAGGCGGGGCTCGACCCCCGCGTGGTGGTCAGCGGCGTCGACGAGGACGCGATCAGCGCCGCCACCCCCGGTGAGCTCGCCCTCGTCCTGGCCGAGGCCAAGGCGAAGGCCGTCGCCGCCGAACTGACCGGCGGCGAGCTGGTGATCGGCTGCGACTCCGTGCTGGAGCTGGACGGCCGGGCCCTCGGCAAGCCCGCCGACGCCGCCGAGGCGCTGGCCCGCTGGCAGTCCATGCGCGGTCGCGCCGGAGTGCTGCGCACCGGCCACTGCGTGGTCGACACCGCGACCGGCCGGCAGTCCTCGGCGACCGCCTCCACCACCGTCCGCTTCGGCGTCCCGGACGACGCGGAGATCGCCGCGTACGTCGCCTCCGGCGAACCGCTGCACGTGGCCGGGGCGTTCACCCTGGACGGCCGCTCGGCGCCGTTCATCGACGGCATCGACGGCGACCCGGGCAACGTCATCGGCCTGTCCCTGCCGCTGCTGCGCCGGCTGCTCGCCGACCTGGACCTGCGCATCACTGATCTGTGGACCAACTGACCTGCCACAACAGAAAGTTCAGCCTCTAAGCTGACCGGCGTTCGAACGGGGGAGGAACGCGCCGATGAACGACAACGTGCTCAACGTGCTGCTCGGACTGGTGGCCAGCGCCATCAGCGCCGGTCTCGGCTGGCTGGCGCAGGCCCTGCGGCGGCGGCGCACGGTGGAGCGGGTGCGGGCGTTCTTCGGCCTGCCGGCCGGCAGCGAGTGCCTGATCGTGGTGCCCCGCAGCATCGGAGCCGGCTCGGACGCCGGCACCGTCACCCGCCGGGACGCCTACGCGCTGATGTCGCTGGCCGGGCTGGTCGAAGGGTGCGGGGCCAGGGCCGAGATCGTCGCGCACGACTCGGCGAAACGGGGCCTCGGCGCCAAGACCGAGTTCTGCATCGGTGGTCCGGTCAGCAACGAGCGGACGGCCGCCCACCTCGCCTGGGGTCTGCCGGGCGCCGTGGTCACCTCGGGCGCGGACCCGGGCAGCAACGTCATCGTCGTCGGCGACCGCGACTTCACCGCCGACGAGGAGCACGTGCACACCCTGCTGGCCCGGATCGCCACCGCGGACGGGGGACGTCCGGTGTTCCTCGTCTCCGGCCAGACCGGCACCGCCAACCAGGCGGGCGTGCGCTACCTGGTCGCACACCATCGCGAACTCGCCCGCAGGCACGGCCGGAACGGCACCTTCGCGCTGGTCCTGCGGGTCGTCAAACCCAGGGCGTACGGGCCGGACATGGTCGAGCTCGCCGCCGACGTGACGGCCGAGGCACTGCGGCCCTCCCCGACGGCCGCCCCGGTCGGCTCCAGCACGGTCGGCTCCACCTCGGCTTGAGCGGGCCGCGGGAAGGTGTGTTCCATGCCACCGACCCGCCACGCCGCCGCCCGGTCACCCACCGTCGACCGGGCCCGCCCGGCCGCACCGGCCGCGACCTGCGAGGTCGTCGTCGGCCCCGCCGCCCCGGCCGGAAAAACCATCACGGTGCGTGTGGGATAGTTCACAACCTGGGGCTACTCGCCGGTACTGCCCAGGAATCCATAAACTCAACGAGGTTCAAGAAGGGAGCCACAGTGCGCAAGGTGCTCATCGCCAACCGCGGGGAAATCGCCGTCCGCGTCGCCCGGGCCTGCTCGGACGCCGGTATCGCCAGCGTCGCCGTCTACGCCGAGCCGGACCGGGATGCGCTGCACGTCCGCGCGGCCGACGAGGCTTACGCGCTGGGCGGTGACACCCCCGGCACCAGTTACCTGGACATCGCGAAGGTCCTCAAGGCCGCCGAGGACTCCGGCGCGGACGCCGTCCACCCCGGCTACGGGTTCCTGTCGGAGAACGCCGACTTCGCCCAGGCCGTCATCGACGCGGGCCTGACCTGGATCGGCCCGCCGCCGCAGGCCATCCGCGACCTCGGTGACAAGGTCACCGCCCGTCACGTCGCCCAGCGCGCCGGCGCCCCGCTGGTGGCCGGCACCCCGGACCCGGTCTCGGGTGCCGACGAGGTCGTCGCGTTCGCCCGCGAGCACGGCCTGCCGGTCGCCATCAAGGCGGCCTTCGGCGGCGGCGGCCGCGGCCTGAAGGTCGCCCGCACCCTGGAGGAGATCCCGGAGCTGTACGACTCCGCCGTGCGCGAGGCGGTCGCCGCCTTCGGTCGCGGCGAGTGCTTCGTCGAGCGCTACCTGGACAACCCGCGGCACGTGGAGACCCAGTGCCTCGCGGACAAGCACGGCAACGTGGTGGTCGTCTCCACCCGTGACTGCTCGCTGCAGCGCCGGCACCAGAAGCTGGTCGAGGAGGCGCCCGCGCCGTTCCTGACCGAGGCCCAGAACGCCGAGCTGTACCGCGCCTCCAAGGCCATCCTGAAGGAGGCCGGCTACGTCGGCGCCGGGACCTGCGAGTTCCTGGTCGCGCTGGACGGCACGATCTCCTTCCTCGAGGTCAACACCCGTCTGCAGGTGGAGCACCCGGTCACCGAGGAGGTCACCGGGATCGACCTGGTCCGCGAGATGTTCCGGATCGCCGACGGCGAGGAGCTCGGCTACGGCGACCCCGAGGTGCGCGGCCACTCCTTCGAGTTCCGCATCAACGGCGAGGACCCGGGCCGCAACTTCCTGCCCGCGCCCGGCACCGTGACGCTGTTCGCCCCGCCGTCCGGTCCGGGCGTGCGCCTGGACTCGGGCGTGGAGACCGGCTCGGTCATCGGCCCGGCCTGGGACTCGCTGCTGGCCAAGCTGATCGTCTCCGGCCGCGACCGCAAGCAGGCCCTGGAGCGGGCCAGGCGCGCGCTGGCCGAGTTCAAGGTCGAGGGCATGGCCACCGCCATCCCGTTCCACCAGGCGGTCGTCACCGACCCGGCGTTCGCGCCCGAGGTGCACGGCGGCGAGGGGCCGTTCAAGGTCTTCACCCGCTGGATCGAGACCGAGTTCGACAACACCATCCCGGCGTTCGCCGGCGCCGCCGGCGAGGCCGAGGAGGCCGAGACCCGGGAGACCGTGGTCGTCGAGGTCGGCGGCAAGCGGATCGAGGTCTCGCTGCCGTCCTCGCTGGGCGCCTCGGCGGCCCCGGCGGCCGGTGCGGCCGGCGCCGCCAAGGCCAAGCGCCGGGTGGGCGCCAAGAAGGCCGGTTCGGCCGTCAGCGGTGACACCCTGGCCTCGCCGATGCAGGGCACCATCGTCAAGGTCGCCGTCGAGGAGGGCCAGGTCGTCGCCGAGGGCGAGCTGATCGTGGTCCTGGAGGCGATGAAGATGGAGCAGCCGCTGAACGCCCACAAGGCGGGCACCGTCGTCGGCCTCAAGGCCGAGGTGGGCGCGAGCGTCAGCAGCGGCGCCGCGCTGTGCGAGATCAAGGACTGACCCCCGTCAGAAACTGACCGCAGCCAGGACTGACGCCGACTCCGTCAGCCGTCCACCGGTCCGTACGCCCTTCGGGGTGTGCGGACCGGTCGCGTTGACGGGGCGCTCAGCGCCCGCGCGGCAGGCCCATCTCGGCCAGCCGGACCGGCATCCCGCCCGGGCCGGCCGGGCCGCCGTGGGTGCCGGGGCGGCGCTGGCCGGGCAGCGGGGCGCCGCCGGGCGGCGGGACCGGCCGACGGCCCATCGGACCGGGCTGGGTCTGGTGCACCGGGCCGCTGCCGGTGCCGTGCACCGGGGCGTCGGCGCCGGGGGCGACGCCGAGCGGTGCCAGGTCGATCTGCACCCCGCAGTCGGCGAGCGCGTCCAGCTCGCGGGCGGTGGCGTCGTCGGCGGTGGCCTGCTCGTCGGTGACCAGCCGGGTGATGGTCTCGGTGGCGACGGTCTGGAACATGCCGGCCGCGCCGAGCTTGGTGTGGTCGGCGAGGACGATGACCTCGGCGGCCGCCAGCACCATTGCCCGGTCCACGCTCGCGGACAGCATGTTCGCGGTCGACAGCCCGCGCTCGGCGGTCAGCCCGCTGCCGGAGATGAAGGCCTTGGTGACCCGCAGCCCCTGCAGCGACTGCTCGGCACCACTGCCCACCAGGGCGTAGTTGGAGCCGCGCAGGGTGCCGCCGGTCATCACCACCTCGACCCGGTTGGCGTGCGCCAGCGCCTGGGCGACCAGCAGCGAGTTGGTGACCACGGTCAGCCCGGGCACCCGGGCCAGCCGGCGGGCCAGTTCCTGGGTGGTGGTGCCGGCGCCGACCACCACCGCGTCGCCCTCCTCCACCAGTCCGGCGGCGAGGTCCGCGATGGCGCTCTTCTCCGCCGCGGACAGGTGGGTCTTCTGCGGGTAGCCGGGTTCGCGGCTGAAGCCGCCGGGGAGCACCGCGCCGCCGTGCCGGCGGTCGAGGAGCCCTTCTGACTCCAGCGCCCGCACATCGCGGCGCACGGTCACTTCGGAGGTCTGGACGACGCGGGCCAACTCCCGGAGCGAGACGGCTCCGTTGGCGCGCACCATTTCGAGGATCAACTGGCGACGTTCTGCAGCAAACACAGAACCGACGGTAACCTGCGTGACCGTCTGCTTTCAGGCGTTTGCAGCTGGTAGCGGGAATTGCTCGCGCAAGAGCGGCGCATGACCGTACAATGCGCGCCGTCAACAACCCGGAACCGCGCCGCCGTCCGGGTGAGGACCATGCCCGCGCGAAGGGCGGCCGCCGATCGGCAGCCGCCCTCAACTGTGCGCCTTGAACTCAGGATTCGCCCGCGGCCCGCTTGCGGACGTGCAGCTGCCGGGCGGCCTCGGCGGTCGAGCCGGAGACGGACGGGTAGACGGTGAAGGCGCTGGCCACCTGTTCGACCGTCAGATTGGCGTCCACCGCGAGCGCGATCGGGTGGATCAGCTCGCTGGCCCGCGGGGCGACGACCACGCCGCCGACCACGATGCCGGTGCCCGGGCGGCAGAACAGCTTCACGAAGCCGTCCCGGATGCCCTGCATCTTCGCCCGCGGGTTGCCGCGCAGCGGCAGCTTGACCACGACGGCGTCCATCTTGCCGCACTCCACGTCGGCCGCGGTGTAGCCGACGGTGGCGATCTCCGGGTCGGTGAAGACGTTGGAGGCCACGGTCTTCAGGTTCAGCGGCTGCACCGCGTCACCGAGCGCGTGGTACATCGCGATCCGGCCCTGCATGGCCGCCACCGAGGCGAGCATGAAGACGCCGGTGCAGTCGCCGGCCGCGTACACGCCCGGGGCGCTGGTGCGGGAGACCCGGTCGACCTGGATCTGGCCCCAGTCGTTGAGCTTGACCCCCGCCTCCTCCAGGCCCATCCCGGCCGTGTTGGGGATCGAGCCGACCGCCATCAGGCAGTGGGTGCCCTCGATCACCTTGCCGTCGGCGAGGGTCACCTCGACCCGGTCGCCGATCCGCTTGGCGCTCTCGGCCCGCGAGCGGCTCATCACGTTCATGCCTCGGCGGCGGAAGACGTCCTCCAGCACCTCGGCGGCGTCCGGGTCCTCACCCGGCAGCACCCGGTCGCGGCTGGACACCAGGGTGACCTTGGAGCCGATCGCCTGGTAGGCGCCGGCGAACTCGGCGCCGGTCACACCGGAACCGACCACGATCAGCTCGCGGGGCAGCTCCTCCAGGTCGTACACCTGGGTCCAGGTGAGGATCCGCTCGCCGTCCGGCTGGGCGTCCGGCAGCTCGCGCGGGTGGGCGCCGGTGGCGATCAGCACCGCGTCGGCGCGCAGCGACTGCACGCTGCCGTCGGGGGCGTCCACCAGCACCTCGCGGGAGCCGTCCACGGCCTGCCCGCCGGCGCCGAGCCGGCCGCGGCCGCGCAGCACGGTGACTCCGGCACGGGTGACGGACTGGGTGATGTCGTGGGACTGCGCGATCGCCAGGCGCTTCACACGGCGGTTGACCTTGCCCAGGTCCACGCCGATGACCTTGGTCTCCCGCTCGGCGGCGGAGCCGTCCTGGTCGACCGTGATGCCCAGCTCCTCGTACGAGCTGTCGAAGGTGGTCATCACCTCCGCGGTCGCGATCAGGGTCTTCGACGGCACGCAGTCCGTGAGAACCGCCGATCCGCCCAGACCGTCGCGGTCGACGACGGTCACCTCCGCGCCGAGCTGAGCGGCCACCAGAGCCGCCTCATAGCCGCCGGGTCCGCCACCGATGATCACGATCCGAGTCACGTACCCCATTGTCCCGCACGCCAGGAGCGGCGCCACAACGGGGTCCGCGCTCCGTACCTTCGTCCAGTCACCCCGGTCCGCGCACCGACGGGGCTACGCTGGCCCCCATGCCCCTTTACGCCGCGTATGCCACCAACCTCGATGCCCGGCAGATGACCCGCCGAGCCCCGCACTCCCCGCTCCGCGGCACGGGGTGGCTGGACGGCTGGCGGCTCACCTTCGGCGGCGAGCAGCTCGGCTGGGAGGGCTCGCTGGCCACCGTCGTCGAGGACGAGAAGGACCGGGTCTTCGTCTCCCTCTACGAGATCGCGCCGATGGACGAGGAGGGCCTGGACCGCTGGGAGGGCGTCCAGCTCGGCATCTACCGCAAGATCAGGCTGCGCGCGCAGACCCTGGACGGCGACATCCCGGTCTGGACGTACGTCCTCAACGACTACGAGGGCGGCCTGCCCGCGGCCCGCTACCTCGGCCTGATCGCCGACGCCGCCGAGAGCGCCGGCGCCCCGGACGACTACGTGCTGGACCTGCGCCGCCGCCCCTGCTGACCGCAAGCCCTCCCCCCTGTGCGCATCGACAGACCCGGTCGCCCGGAAGACGCCACCGAGCTGTGCTTTCGGGTCAACCGGGTAACGATCCGGCATGCCGTACGCGGATCTTCTACGCGCGTAGCCGAAACCCGTCTATCCTCGTTCCCGTGAACGCTTCTCCTCAGTCGGTCGTCTCCACCGACCCCTACGCCGCCGCCCAGGCCGCCGCCGAGCGCCTGCGCGAGCTGACCGGTGCCGAGCGGCACGACGTCGCCCTGGTGATGGGCTCCGGCTGGGTGCCGGCCGCCGACGCCCTGGGCGAGACCGTGGCCGAGTTCCCGGTCACCGAGCTCCCCGGCTTCCCCGCCCCCGCCGTGGCCGGCCACGCCGGCAAGATCCGCTCGGTGAAGATCGGCGACAAGCGCGCCCTGATCTTCCTCGGCCGCAACCACTACTACGAGGGCCACGGCGTGGCCACCGTCGTCCACGGCGTGCGCACCGCCGCCGCGGCCGGCTGCGGCATCGTCGTCCTCACCAACGGCTGCGGCGGCCTGCGCGAGGGCTGGGTGCCCGGCCAGCCGGTGCTGATCCGCGACCACATCAACCTGACCTCGGACTCCCCGATCGTCGGCGCCAACTTCGTCGACCTCACCGACCTGTACTCCAAGCGCCTGCGCCAGCTCTGCCACGAGGTCGACCCGAGCCTGGACGAGGCCGTCTACGTCCAGTTCCGCGGCCCGCACTACGAGACCCCGGCCGAGGTCAACATGGCCCGGGTGATCGGCGGCGAGCTGGTCGGCATGTCCACCACGCTGGAGGCCATCGCCGCCCGCGAGGCCGGCGCCGAGGTGCTCGGCATCTCCCTGGTCACCAACCTGGCCGCCGGCATGACCGGCGAGCCGCTCAACCACGAAGAGGTCCTGGAGGCCGGCAAGGCCTCCGCCGAGCGCATGGGCGAACTGCTGGCGAAGGTCCTGGAGCGGATCTGACGCCTGCCGGGCGCAGAATCATGAGTGACGGGGCCCTCGGGCGGCGTGATCCGCTGATCACGCCTTCCCGCGGGGCCCCGTTCGCATGTGCACAGCTCTTCTTCCCCGCGCGCGGAACCCTCCGGCCGACACCCGACGCACTTCCCGATGGAGCAGGCAAGAACTTGACATCCTCCTCCGGGCTGAAGCCGGAGGATTCCAACCCTCGCGGGTCGGGCTTTCTGCTTCACAGCCGGTTGCCGACCTGGGGTTACCAGCGAAGGGACGGTGTACCGCCCATCGGTCTTACACCAGCTCCACAGACCTGACTTCCCGCCAGCCCGGCGGTAGACCCGGCCAGCTTGGTTCTCGCCGATCGGGCACCAAAGATGCTACCACCCGTGCCGAAGTGGCTACGGGCGGCTACTGGGCGACGGTCCGCCTTGACGGCGAATCGTCGTCACCTGTCCTGCTCCGCAGGAGGACCGTTTCTCCCCCGCAAGCGGGGGGACCCCCACCCCCGGCTCAAGCCGGGGGTATCCACGGAGGTATCAGATGACGCAGGCACCCACCACCGACCTCCTCGCCCGGGCCCGTACCTGGCTGGCCGAGGATCCCGACCCGCAGACCCGCGAGGAACTGACCGCCCTGCTGGCCCGGGCCGAGGCCCCGGAGGCCGAGGAGGACAGCCAGCTCGCCTGGTCCGAGCTCGCCGAGCGCTTCTCCGACCGCCTCCAGTTCGGCACCGCCGGCCTGCGCGGCGAACTCGGCGCCGGCCCGATGCGGATGAACCGCGCCGTGGTGATCCGGGCCGCCGCCGGCCTGGTCGCGTACGTGAAGGAGCAGGGCCTCGGCGACCTGGTCGTGATCGGCTACGACGCCCGGCACAAGTCGTACGACTTCGCCCGGGACACCGCCGCCGTGGTGGTCGGGGCGGGCCTGCGCGCCGCGCTGCTGCCGCGCCCGCTGCCGACCCCGGTGCTGGCCTTCGCGATCCGCCACCTGGGCGCGGCCGCCGGGGTGACCGTCACCGCCAGCCACAACCCGCCGCAGGACAACGGCTACAAGGTCTACCTGGGCGACGGCTCGCAGATCGTCCCGCCGGCCGACGCCGGGATCGCCGCCGAGATCGACGCGATCGGCTCGCTGGACGACGTCCCGCGCGCCGAGGAGGGCTGGGAGGTGCTCGGCGAGGACGTCATCGAGGCCTACCTGGCCCGGGCCGTCTCCATCGTCGACGAGCACAGCCCGCGCGAGCTGGACGTGGTCTACACCCCGATGCACGGCGTCGGCCGCGACACCCTGGTCTCCGCCTTCCGCCGGGCCGGCTTCCCGGCGCCGACCGTGGTCGCCGAGCAGGCCGAGCCCGACCCGGACTTCCCGACCGTGGCCTTCCCCAACCCGGAGGAGCCGGGGGCGATGGACCTCGCCTTCCGCACCGCCGCCGCGGTCGGCCCGGACATCGTGATCGCCAACGACCCGGACGCCGACCGCTGCGCGGTGGCCGTCCCCGTCAACGGCAACGCGGCCGGCAGCGGCAACGGCTCCACCGGCTGGCGGATGCTGCGCGGCGACGAGGTCGGCGCCCTGCTCGGCTCCGCCCTGGTCGCCAAGAAGGCCGAGGGCACCTTCGCCACCACCATCGTCTCCGCGACCCTGCTCGGCCGGATCGCCGAGGCCGCGGGCCTGGCCTACGCCGAGACGCTGACCGGCTTCAAGTGGATCTCCCGCGCCGAGGGCCTGCGCTACGGCTACGAGGAGGCGCTCGGCTACTGCGTCGACCCGCAGGGCGTCCGGGACAAGGACGGCATCACCGCCGCCCTGCTGGTCGCCGAGCTCGCCGCGACCCTCAAGAACTCCGGCCGCACGCTGTCCGACCTGCTGGACGACCTGGCGCTGGAGCACGGCCTGCACGCCACCGACCAGCTGTCCGTCCGGGTGCGGGACCTCTCGCTGATCGCCGACGCGATGCGCCGCCTGCGCGAGCAGCCGCCGACCGTCCTGGCCGGTCTGGCCGTCACCCGCGCCGACGACCTCTCGGCCGGCTCCGCCGACCTGCCGCCCACCGACGGCCTGCGCTACTACCTGGCCGGCGGTCCGGTCCGCTCCGCCCGGATCGTGGTGCGCCCCTCCGGCACCGAGCCCAAGCTCAAGTGCTACCTGGAGGTCGTCCTCCCGGTCGCCACGGCCGCCGACCTGGCCCCCGCCCGCGAGCGCGCCGCCGAGCTGCTGGCGGCCGTCAAGCGCGACCTCGCCGAGGCCGCGGGCATCTGACCCGGTGCGCGAAAGGGCCCGCAGGTGCGGGCCCTTTCGCGCGTCCGGGTTCAGACCACGATCACGGTGATCAGGGCGGCGAGGCCCACCAGGGCGGGGGCGATGACCCACCAGCACCAGCGGACGACCAACGGGCCGGCGGCGCCGGGGCGGGTGGCGTTGCGTTCGGCCATCTCCTGGAGGACGGCGGTCACCTGGTCGGACCACGCGCGGGTGGGGTCGGGGGACCCCTGGACGACCGGGTTGGTCCGGCCGGCGAGTCCCAGCCCCAGACCCGTCCGGGACGCGTGCTCGGCGTTGCCGCGGCTCAGCGCCCGGGTGGCGCGCTTGCGCTGGCGCAGCGAGACCGGGACGGCCCACACCTGGTACTTCTTCTCCCCGGCCAGCAGCTCGACGGAGTAGCCGGCGCGCAGCGCGTCGACCGACGCCCAGGGGGCGGTGATGGTGCGCCACGGGTTGCGCACGACCAGGCGGTCGGGGCCGGCGAACACCGCCGGGCGCAGCGTGTAGGCGATCACCGGGAAGGCGAACACCGGCACCGCCGCGAGGGCGACGTACGGGGTCTTCCCGGTGCCGGTCACCACCGCGTCGCCGATCAGCCAGGCGGCGACGGCGAGCAGGAACACGCCGGAGATCACGCCGGGGACGGAGCGGTACACGCGGTCCGCGTACTCGGGTTCCCCGCCTGGGGCGGCCGGGCCCTGGTGGGGCTTGCCGTCGGATTCGGTCATGGCGTCGATTCTGCCCCATCCGCCCCTCGTCGGCGGGTCTCGGTCCGGCCACGAAAGGCGCTCCCGGGCCGCCCGTGGGCTCCGGGGTGCCCGAGGTCTCGGTCCGGCCACGAAAGGCGGCCGGAAAGGTGGTCGCCCTAGCGGTCGGCTACGCGCGTAGATATGCTGCTCTGGTGACTATGTCCACTGTTGCAGCCAATGCCCCCGGCGTTGCGGGCAGCGGCCTCGCGGACGTTGCGGCGTCCGAGGCCTCGCTCCGCCGCTTCCTGCACGGCCTGCCCGGCGTCGACCAGGTCGGCCTCGAGGCGCGTGCCGCCAGCCTCGGCACCCGCTCGATCAAGACCACGGCGAAGGCCCGAGCCATCGACCTGGCGATCTCCATGATCGACCTGACCACGCTGGAGGGCGCGGACACGGTCGGCAAGGTGCGCGCCCTGTGCGCCAAGGGCAGGACCCCCGACCCGACCGACCCGACCACCCCGCGCGTCGCCGCCATCTGTGTCTATCCGGACATGGTCGCCACCGCGAAGGACGCCCTGCGCGGCACCGACATCCAGGTCGCCTCGGTCGCCACCGCCTTCCCGGCCGGCCGCGCCGCCCTCCCGGTCAAGCTGGCCGACACCGCCGACGCGGTGGCCGCGGGCGCCGACGAGATCGACATGGTGATCGACCGCGGCGCCTTCCTCTCCGGCCGCTACTCCGACGTCTTCGACGAGATCGTCGCGGTCA
This sequence comes from Kitasatospora sp. NPDC001683, assembly GCF_053596495.1. Taxonomy (NCBI): domain Bacteria; kingdom Bacillati; phylum Actinomycetota; class Actinomycetes; order Kitasatosporales; family Streptomycetaceae; genus Kitasatospora; species Kitasatospora sp. NPDC001683. Next base: position 11,491 of record NZ_JBSFGK010000046.1, on the reverse strand, counting down.
AGGAGGCGTGCAAGCGCCCGGACGGCTCCTCCGCCCACCTCAAGGTGATCTTCGAGACCGGCGAGCTGCAGACGTACGACAACGTGCGCCGGGTCTCCTGGCTGGCGATGCTGGCCGGCGCCGACTTCATCAAGACCTCCACCGGCAAGGTCGCCGTCAACGCGACCCCGCCGGTCACCCTGCTGATGCTGGAGGCGGTCCGCGACTTCCGCGCGGCCACCGGCGTCCAGGTCGGCGTGAAGCCCGCCGGCGGCATCAAGACCACCAAGGACGCCATGAAGTACCTGGTGATGGTCAACGAGACGCTCGGCGACGACTGGCTGACCCCGCACTGGTTCCGCTTCGGCGCCTCCAGCCTGCTCAACGACCTGCTGATGCAGCGCCAGAAGCTGGCCACCGGCCGCTACTCCGGCCCCGACTACGTGACGGTGGACTGATCACCATGGCCAAGAAGAAGAACATCGAGGAGCCCGTGCGCAAGGCCGGCCTCTTCGAGTACGCCCCGGCCCCGGAGTCCCCCGCCGCCGCGGGCGACATCGCCACCTCCTACGGCCACTTCATCGGCGGCGAGTTCGTCGACTCCTCCGGCAGCGAGGCCCTGAAGACGGTCAACCCGGCCACCGAGCAGGTGCTCGCCGAGTTCGCCCAGGGCACCGACGAGGACGTGGACCGCGCCGTCGCCGCCGCCCGCAAGGCCTTCGCCGACTGGTCGTCGCTGCCCGGCAGCGAGCGCGCCAAGTACCTGTTCCGGATCGCCCGGATCATCCAGGAGCGCAGCCGCGAACTGGCCGTGCTGGAGTCGATGGACAACGGCAAGCCGATCCGCGAGACCCGCGACTTCGACATCCCGACCGTCGCCGCGTGGTTCTTCTACTACGCGGGCTGGGCGGACAAGCTGGACTACGCCGGCTTCGGCGCCAACCCGCGCCCGCTGGGCGTGGCCGGCCAGGTCATCCCGTGGAACTTCCCGCTGATGATGCTGGCGTGGAAGATCGCGCCCGCGCTGGCGACCGGCAACACGGTCGTCCTGAAGCCGGCCGAGACCACCCCGCTCACCGCCCTGCGCTTCGCCGAGATCTGCCGCCAGGCCGGTCTGCCGAAGGGCGTCGTCAACATCGTCACCGGCGACGGCCGCACCGGCGCCGCGCTCACCGCGCACCCGGACGTCAACAAGGTCGCCTTCACCGGCTCCACCCCGGTCGGCCGGGCGATCGCCAGGCAGCTGGCCGGCAGCCGCAAGAAGCTGTCGCTGGAGCTGGGCGGCAAGGCCGCCAACATCGTCTTCGACGACGCGCCGATCGACCAGGCGGTCGAGGGCATCGTCAACGGCATCTTCTTCAACCAGGGCCACGTCTGCTGCGCCGGTTCCCGCCTGCTGGTCCAGGAGTCGGTCCAGGACGAGGTGCTGGACGCCCTGAAGCGCCGGATGGCCACCCTGCGGGTCGGCGACCCGCTGGACAAGAACACCGACATCGGCGCGATCAACTCGGCCGCCCAGCTGGCCCGGATCACCGAGCTGACCGAGGCCGGCGAGGCCGAGGGCGCGGAGCGCTGGTCGCCGGAGTGCGAACTCCCGGGCACCGGCTTCTGGTTCAAGCCGACCCTGTTCACCGGCGTCAGCCAGGCCCACCGGATCGCCCAGGAGGAGATCTTCGGCCCGGTGCTGTCGGTGCTGACCTTCCGCACCCCCGACGAGGCGGTCGCGAAGGCCAACAACACCCCGTACGGCCTCTCCGCCGGCATCTGGACGGAGAAGGGCTCGCGCATCCTCTGGATGGCCAACAGGCTCAAGGCCGGCGTGGTCTGGGCCAACACCTTCAACAAGTTCGACCCGACCTCGCCGTTCGGCGGCTACAAGGAGTCGGGCTACGGCCGCGAGGGTGGCCGCCACGGTCTGGAGGCCTACCTCGATGTCTGATGTCGTGAGCCGTCTTGATGTCCTCAAGACCTACAAGCTGTACGTCGGCGGGAAGTTCCCGCGCTCCGAGAGCGGACGGGTGTACGAGGTGACCGACTCGAACGGCGAGTGGCTCGCCAACGCCCCGCTGGGCACCCGCAAGGACACCCGCGACGCCGTCCTGGCCGCCCGCGCGGCCGTCAAGGGCTGGGCCGGCACCACCGCGTACAACCGCGGCCAGGTGCTGTACCGGGTCGCCGAGATGCTCCAGGGCCGGCGCGAGCAGTTCGCCGTCGAGGTGTCCCTCTCCGAGGGCATCGGCCCGAAGAAGGCCGCCGCGCTGGTGGACGCCGCGATCGACCGCTGGGTCTGGTACGCGGGCTGGACGGACAAGGTCGCCCAGATCGCGGGCGGCGCCAACCCGGTCGCCGGGCCGTACTTCAACCTCTCCACCCCGGAGCCGACCGGCGTGGTCGGGATCGTCGCCCCGCAGGCCGGCTACGGGCACTCGCTGCTCGGCCTGGTCTCGGTGATCGCCCCGGCGATCGCCACCGGCAACACGGTCGTGGTCGCGGCCGCCGCGGACGCCCCGCTGCCCGCGCTGTCGCTGGGCGAGGTGCTCGCCACCTCGGACGTCCCGGGCGGTGTGGTCAACATCATCTCCGGCCGGACCGAGGACATCGCCCCCACCCTGGCCTCGCACCAGGACGTCAACGCGCTGGACCTCACCGGGGCCATCGCCGCGGACGGCCCCGGCGCGGCGCCCGCCCTGGAGGCCGCCGCCGCGGATACCCTGAAGCGGGTGGTGCGTCCGGAGCTGGACCCGTTCGCCCAGGACTGGACCAATGCGCCCGGTACGGACCGGCTACTCTCGTTCCTGGAGACGAAGACGGTCTGGCACCCGATGGGGATCTGACCCTCCGTCGCACCATCCCGCGCTCCGCGCGACAGAACGGAAGAGAACAACTCCACAGACTGGCCGTCCCCAGCGCCCTCTCCCCCCAGGGCCCGGGCGGTCACAGGACGGACCCGCGCCTCTCCCCCCCCTGGCGCGGGTCCGTCGACTTTCCCGGTGGGCGCAGGAAGTGGGAGCCGACCGGTTTCGGCAACCGGCCGGAATGCGTCAGACTGGTGTCCCGTGAGTGACTCCCCCATGAACCCCGGGCCGGCGGCCCACGCCCGGGTGATCCTGCTCTCCGGGCCGTCCGGATCGGGGAAGTCCTCGCTGGCCGAACGCAGCGGTCTGCCGGTGCTCCAGCTGGACGACTTCTACAAGGACGGGGACGACCCGACCCTGCCCCGGCTGCCGGACGGCGCCGTGGACTGGGACTCCCCGCTCTCCTGGCACCGCGACCAGGCCGTGGCCGCCATCCGCGCCCTGTACGAGCACGGACGCACCGGGGTGCCGGTGTACTCGATCCCGGACAACGGCCGGGTCTCCACCCGCCCGCTGGACCTGGGCGGCGCGACCGCGTTCATCGCCGAGGGCATCTTCGCCGCCGAGATCGTCGCCGAGTGCGCGGCCGAGGGCCTGCTGGGCGACGCCCTGTGCCTGCGCAACGGCGCGCTCACCACGGCCTGGCGCCGGCTGCGCCGGGACGTCCGGGAGGGCCGCAAGTCGCTGCCGGTGCTGCTGCGCCGGGGCTTCCGGCTGATGCGGGCCGAGCGGGCCATCGTCGGCCGGCAGGTCGAGCTCGGCTCGTACCCGTGCGCCGGGCCGGAGGCCGAGCGGCGGGTCCGCGCGGCGGCCTGGGCGGGGGAGTTCTCGGCGGTCTGAACCGCGGCGGGACAACGGCGGAACGACGCCGGAAGAGCGACGACGACGACGGGCCCGGTGCGTCTCCCCCGCACCGGGCCGTCGCCTGCCGAACGGCCTCGGCTGCCCACAGGCGCCGCTCCCCCGAGCCGGCGCCCCCGAACCGTAACCGTCCGCTACCCGTCCCCCGACGGGAGTCCTCTGTGAGCCCTACGCGACCAGCTCGCCGAACGCCCGGACGGTGTCGCCCGACTTGTTCAGGTGCTCGTCGTCGCGCAGCCGGCGCAGCGCGCGCCAGATGCTGCTCTTGACCGTACCGACGCTGATCCCCAGCACGTCGGCGATCTCCGGGTCGGTCTTGCCCTCGTAGTACCGCAGCACCAGCATGGTCCGCTGGTTCTCCGGCAGCTTCGCCAGCGCCTGCCAGAGCACGGTGCGCAGCTCGGTGCCGCCCATCGCGTCGGTGTCGCCGGCCGTCTCCGGCAGCTCCTCGGTCGGGTACTCGTTGACCTTGCGGCGCCGCCAGGCGGAGATGTGCAGGTTGGTCATGGTGCGGCGGAGGTAGCCCCCGACCGCGGCCTTGTCGGTGATCCGGCCCCAGGCCCGGTAGGTGCTGAAGAGCGCGCTCTGCAGCAGGTCCTCGGCCTCGTAGCGGTCACCGGTGAGGTGGTACGCCGTGGCGTACAGGGAGGCGCGGCGCTCGCGCACGTACGCGGTGAACTCCGTGATGTGGTCCTCCGCGACGGCCGGGTGCTCCCCCTGCGCGTCTCCCTGTCCCGCCCCGGTGGTGCGGGCCGGTGCGGGCGTCAGCCGCAGCAGCGTCGCACCGGCGGCCTCGCGGCCGGTCGGCTCCCCCGAACCGACCGTCCGCAGACCGTTGTTCCCCCCGGTCCCCCGGTTGTCCTTGCCCTCGACGCGGACGGGGAGGATCCCCCGCAGCGTGAGGGTGTTGGCGGAGTCGACCGCACTCCCCAGTCGGCCGATCCCGTACAGCTCCCCCGTCCTGCCGCCGCCGCTCACCCGGCGGGCGACAGGGTTTCCACCGGTGCTGTGCGCGCACCCCCGTACGGTCACGGCACCGGAGTTCTCGTCGGTCCTGATCTCGTACCGGGTCCGGTGGGTGGTCGCTGACGAACGCGCGGTGCGGACAGCCGGGTTGGTCCGGGTCTGAAGCATGGCGTTCATCGTGCGCCCCCTTGGTCGGTACGAGCGGTTCCTGTTGCCGCCCTCCAGCCGGCCCTTGCGGCCCGCTGTCCTGCGGCGACATGGAAAATCCTGCCCGCCGGTTGTGATGGCGCTGTCCGCCGACTGTCACAGGGGTGTCACAGGGGCGGGCCTTTCGTCCCGGTCCGCCTCCCCCGTACCGGACGCAGGTGGCCGTCCTTCCGGTTCCCGTACGGTCGGTGACCGGTCCGGGGGGTGATTCGGCGCTTCCCGTGGGACAAAATGGGGCCGTGCCTTTCCTCCTACTGATCGAGGACGACGACGCCATCCGGACCGGCCTCGAACTCGCCCTCACCCGCCAGGGCCACCGCGTGGCCACCGCCGCCTCCGGCGAGGACGGTCTGAGGCTCTTCAAGGAGCAGCGGCCCGACCTGATCGTGCTGGACGTGATGCTGCCCGGGATCGACGGCTTCGAGGTCTGCCGTCGGATCCGCCGCACCGACCAGCTGCCGATCATCCTGCTCACCGCGCGCTCGGACGACATCGACGTGGTGGTGGGCCTGGAGTCCGGCGCGGACGACTACGTCGTGAAGCCGGTGCAGCCGCGCGTGCTGGACGCCAGGATCCGGGCGGTGCTGCGGCGCGGCGAGCGGGAGAGCTCGGACTCCTCCGCTTACGGCAGCGTGGTGATCGACCGGGCCGCGATGACCGTCACCAAGGACGGCCAGGACCTCCAGCTCACCCCGACCGAGCTGCGGCTGCTGCTGGAGCTCAGCCGCCGCCCCGGCCAGGCGCTCTCCCGCCAGCAACTGCTGCGGCTGGTCTGGGAGCACGACTACCTCGGCGACTCCCGCCTGGTGGACGCCTGCGTGCAGCGACTGCGGGCCAAGGTCGAGGACGTGCCGTCCGCGCCGACCCTGATCCGCACAGTGCGCGGCGTGGGCTACCGGCTGGACCCGCCCGCCTGATCCCCTTCCTCCATGTCGGACTCCCGTACCACGACAGGCTCCTGTGACTGACCACCAGCAGACCGCCCGGCGGTTCTCGGCCGGCCCGTGGCGGCGACTGCGCTCGCTGCGGGTGCGGCTGATCGCCGTGTTCGCGGCCGTCGCGCTGCTCGCCGCCGTCTCGGCCTCCGGCATCGCGTACTGGCTGAACCGCGACGCGGTGCTCAAGCGCGCCCAGGACACCGCGCTGAACGACTTCCGGGTCTCGCTCAGCCGCAACGTCTCCGACCTGCCGCTGAACGCCAGTTGTCCGGAGCTCGCCACGCTGGCCTCCAACGTGGCGAGCTCCGGCCTGAGTTACGACGTGGTCGTGGTCGACCCGGCGCACCCGGAGTGCCCGGCCTCCTCCGACCCGCACTTCACGCTGGCCGACGTCCCGGCGGCGCTGCGGTCCACCGTCGCCAAGCCGCGCGAGGTCACCGAGAGCAACCCGTACCCGTACCACCTGTACTGGCAGCGGCAGAACCTGGAGGGCCGCCCGTTCGTGATCGGCGGCACCAAGGTGGTGCCGAACGGTCCGACGGCGTACATGTTCAAGTCGCTGGAGAACGAGCGGGCCGACCTCAACACGCTGGGCTGGTCGCTGGCCATCGCGACCCTGCTCGCGCTGATCGGCTCGGCGCTGCTCGCCCAGGCCGCCTCGGCGACCGTGCTGCGGCCGGTCAAGCGGCTCGGCGAGGCCGCCAGGCGGCTCGGCGAGGGGCACCTGGACACCCGACTGGAGGTCGAGGGCTCGGACGAACTCGCCGACCTGGCGCGGACGTTCAACCGGGCCGCGGAGTCGCTGCACGAGCAGGTCGAGGAGCTGAGCGCGCGCGAGGCGCAGAGCCGGCGGTTCGTCGCCGACATGTCGCACGAGCTGCGCACCCCGCTGACCGCGATGACCGCGGTGACCGACATCCTGGAGGACGAGGCCGAGTCGCTGGACCCGATGATCGAGCCGGCCGTCCGGCTCGTGGTCAGCGAGACCCGGCGGCTGTCCGACCTGGTGGAGAACCTGATGGAGGTCACCCGCTTCGACGCCGGCACCGCCAAGCTGGTCGCCGACGAGGTGGACATCGCCGACCTGATCATGTCCTGCATCGACGGCCGGGCCTGGTACGACGCGGTCGAACTGGACGCCCCGCGCGGCATCCTGGCCGTGGTCGACCCGCGCCGGCTCGACGTGGTCTTCGCCAACCTGATCGGCAACGCCCTCAAGCACGGCGGCTCGCCGGTGCGGGTCAGGGTCCGGCAGACCGATGACTCGGTCGTGGTCGAGGTCTCCGACAGCGGCCCCGGCATCCCCGAGGACGTGCTGCCGCACGTCTTCGACCGCTTCTACAAGGCCGACCGGGGGCGGGCCCGCTCGGAGGGCAGCGGCCTGGGGCTGTCCATCGCGATGGCCAACGCACAGATCCACGGGGGGACGATCACGGCGGCGAACGGGGAGGTCGGCGCGGTGTTCACGCTCACCCTGCCGCTGACCCCGCCACCGCCGCCGTCCGCGGGCGGGACCCAGTGCGGCCCCGCCGGCGACGCCGAGCACAAGGACGCCACGTGACCTCCCCCACCTCCCCGACCCGCACCACCCTGCGCCGCACCGCCGGCGTGCTGCTCCTGCTCGCGTCGGCCTCCGGCTGCGGCATCCGGCCGACCGCCGTACCGGTCGACGCCGGCGCGCCCGCCAGCCGGACGGCCTGCCCTAGCACCCCGCACATACCGACCGCCCTGGCCACCCCGTCCGGCCCGGCCCCGGCGATCACCCCGGCCCGCGGCGCGGCCAAGGCCGGCGCGAGCCCCAGCCCCTCGCCGACCCCGGTGGCACCGGGCTCGCCGCCGCCGGACAACGCGTTCAGCGCGGTGCCGACGGCCGGGCCGTGCCGCTAGGCCCAGCCCCGCGCCCGCTCGGGGCGGGGGGAACCGGGGGGGCGTCCTGGAATGTTCACGCCCGGGGTGGAACCGCCGCGCCACCGGCTCACGTCCTTCCCCCCGTGCAGCGAGATGGCACCAGGACACGCGACGGGCGTTCCGGCGCACGGACCGAGACCGGGCCGGCGGCGGCCGTCCACCATTCCCTCCGGCTGGCCGGGCTGGCGGGTCTGGCCCTCCACCTGACGCTGGTGCTCTGGCTGGTGCTCAGACCGCTGCCGGTGGCCTGGGTGTACGACGCCAACCTGACGCCACTGGCCTCGCTCCGCTCCTCCACCACCTGGCAGGTGGTCGGCGAGTTCCTGCTGCTCGCCCCGCTCGGCGTCCTGCTCCCGCTGGCCGGCGGCCGGGTCCGGGCCCCCTGGCTGCCGTCCTTCCTGCGCACCACGGGCGTCTCCGCCCTGCTGGCGACCGGCCTGGAGTTCCTCTCCTCCTGGACGCCCGGCCACGTGCTCAACGTGGACCACATACTGTTCGCCGTGCTCGGCGTGGTGATCACCCACCTCGCCCTCGTACCCGGCCTGCGCCACCTGCTGCGGGCCCACCGCACCGAGCCGCGGGCGACGCGGGTGTCCGTGCCGACCGTCCCGTCGGTGGCCGCCGCCATCGCACCGGCGGTGGCGGTCGCACCGGCGGCCCGGCCGCGCGCCTACGCGGAGCCGACGCCGCCTACTCGCCCGCTCACCTCCGGGCGCTCCTGATCCGACGCCGACGGTCTGCGCTCCCTCGCTTCTCCCTTTCGGCACCGGCGCGCCCCTTCGGCTCGGGGCCCGCTGCTCGCCGCTCGCCTCCGGGGCGCTCCTGGCCCGGTGCCGACGGTCGGCGCTCCCTCGCTCCTCCGTCACTCCCTCGCTTCTCCCTTTCGGCACCGGCGCGCCCCTTCGGCTCGGGGCGGGGCGGGCTGAACCTCCACGGGCACCACCCGGCCGCCGACCTCGACCAGACCGCCCGGACGCGGGCCGGCCATCAGCTGTGAACCCCGGCCCTGGGTGATGGTCAGCGCCCGCCCGAGCCGCGCCGCCAGCAGCAGGGCGGCCGCACCGGTCGCCTCGTCCTCGTCGATCCCGTCACCCCGACCGGGGAAGGCCCGCGCCCGGACCGTACCGGCCGCCTCGTCCTGCCAGGCCCAGGCGTAGATCCACTCCCCCGGCGGCGGCACCTCCAGCGCCTCCACCTCGGCCACCGAGCCGTACTGCCGCAGGGTCCGCCCCGGCGCCCACTCGGGCCGGGCCTCGATCCGGGTCAGCCCGTCCTCGTGCCGGACGGCCACCACCCCGGCGGCGGTGACCAGTTGCTCCACGCCGAGCAGCCAGGCGGCCCCCACGCACGGGTGGCCGGCGAACGGCAGGCGCACGCTCGGGGTGTAGATGTCGATCTCCCCGCGCCCCGGATCGTCGACGAACACCGTCTCGCTGAACCCGAGCTCCCGCGCGACCGCCTGCCGCTCCGCCCGCCCCGGCACGGCGGCGCCGTCACGCACCACGCCGAGCTCATTGCCGTGCCGCCCGTCGGGCCCGCAGAAGACCCGAAGCACCTCATGCCCGATCATTTCCCACCTCGTCAACTACCGTTCCGGCCTGATCGCGACACCGTGATACCAGCACGGCCCCGACCGCGGCATCCGACGAAGGCCGAAGGCCCGTTCGTCATCCGCTGTGGAGCGGGGACGGGCGGGCCTTCGGGCGTACCGGGCCGGCCGCGCCGGATCAGTTGCCGGGGCTCTGGGCGCTGTTGCGGCGGCGGGCCACGACCAGGGTGCCGATGCCGAGGGCGATGGCGGTCGCGCCGGTGATCGCCATCGGGGCGGCGGAGGAGCCGCCGCCGGTAGCGGCCAGCTGGGTGGTCGTCGCGGCGACCGGGGCCGCGGCGGCCTGGGCGGTGTCGGTCTGGGCGGTGGCGGTCTGGGCAGTGTCGGCCGCCGGGCTCGGCGCGCCGGTGGTGACCTGCGCGGCCGGGACGGCGGGGGCGGTGGACGGGTCGGTGGCGACCGGCGCCGGGGTGGTGGCGGAGGAGGTGGGGGCCGGAGTGCCGGTGGGGGCCGCGGCGGCCTCGATCTTGAAGTCGGCCTTCGGGCTGGACGCCTCGGCCGCGCTCTCACCGGCGCCGGGCAGGGTGCCCGCGATGGCGACCAGGGACTCGGCGAGGGCCGGAGCGTCCTTGGTGAAGGCCAGTCGGACGTTGATCGTCCTGGTCCCGCCCTTCGGCAGGGTGATGACGTCGGCGTCCTTGCTGCCGGTCCGCAGTGCCTGGTAGAGCCAAGCCGGGTGGTCCGAGTCGCCTCCGGGGGTGCCTTCCAGCCAGTCCCCGTTCGGTGCCTGGAACTCGAACCTGACCGTGCCGGAGGGGAGGATGTCCTGCCCCTGGAACACGACCGCGGGCACCAGCCGGAGGTCCTTGCCGCTGTTGTTGGTCAGGACCAGCTTGAACGGCTTCGCCTCCGCGCCCGCCGTGAAGGTGGCGGGCACGCCGTCGAGCCTGACGTCCGCCGTGGCGGCGGGCGTGGTCGCCGGGGTGGTCGGCGTGACCGCCGGGGCGATCACCACGTCCTGGTAGCCGCTCATCGCGTACGAGATGCGCTGCTCGGGCGGCAGGATCGGGTCCGAGACCACCGAGTTGAAGCCCGGCGTCACCCGGCCGGCCGGGGCGTCGGCGGCGACGGTGAGCCGCAGCCGGTAGGAGACCTCGGCGCCGGCCGCCAGGTGCGGGCCGGCGTTCCGGGCGATGTCCCAGAGGCCACCGGCGATCCCGCCGCTCGCCCCGGCGTCCTGCCACTGGGTGCCGCCGGGGGCCTGGTACTCCAGCTTGAACTGGCTCGGCTTGCTGCCGATGCCGGTGTCCCCGATGACGAAGGTGGAACCCAGCACGTCCATCTGGTGGGCGGCGGTGTTCTTGAGGGTCGCGGTGAACTCGATCGGCGCGCCACCCGCCTTGACGGTGCCGGGCAGGCCGCTGAGGGCGACGGTCACCGGCGAGGCCGGGGCCTGGGTGCCCTGGGTCGCGCCGACCGTGATCGGGGCCGCGAGGGCGGCCGGGGCCGAGGTCAGGGCGACGCCGGAGACCAGGGCGGCGGTGGCGGCCGCGGCGAGGATTCTGCGGGACTGATTGCGCAAGGGAACCTCACGGGAGAATTCGGGCGTAACCCGAGAAGAGTGCGAAATCGCAGGCGTGAGGGGCCTGTTGAGGCCGTGAAAAGGCGCCGCCGAATGCCCCCCACCAGCAGCGACCGCGGAATCATATCCCCCCGGTCTGACTGCTTCTCGAAACGGGCCCTCCGCACCCGCACGCCCCCGGCCGCAATGCCCTCGGACCGCCGGGCACCCCGCCGGAGTCCGGGGCACCCCTGAGACGGACCCCGACTCCGGCCTACGCCTCCCCGGTGACTCCTCGGGGCCGGGAATCGGCTGGTGGGCGGAGGTCTTCGGCCCGTCGGCGGCGGAGCATGGAAGTACGCCCGCCGGACCGGCCGGACCGGGCGCCGGCCCCAGGAGCTGACATGAGCGCCCGCCTCGCCCGTCCCCGTCACAACCGTGTCATCGCCGGCGTCTGCGCCGGGATCGCCGAGCGCTTCGGCCTGGCGCCGTTCACCGTCCGGCTGATCTTCCTGTTCTCCTGCCTGCTGCCCGGCCCGCAGTTCCTGATCTACCTCGCGCTGTGGGTGCTGCTCCCCCAGGAGCCGTGAGGCGGTACGAGCGGGCACGACGACGGGCCGCGGGGCCCGGGGGGGGCCCCGGGGGGGGGGGGCGGGGGGGTGGCGGG